>JBJTUF010000149.1:0-3015 GCA_046080565.1 Cuspidothrix sp.
TTTAGGTGTATTTTGTAGAATTCAGGTAACATTATCAATAGATAGTCCTTATTGAGAATAGTGGGGCTATCTTTTTTTACCATAAATCGGTACAATTTTCACCTGATAAGCTGTTTAGGTTATTTCGTCATCCCCTCAGCAATATTACTCAAAAGACATTCCAGATATTAGCACATTACAACCTAATTGGTCGGCAGATAAATTGGATAATTTTAATGATTATTGCTGTTGTTGTTACTATAGCAATTTTCATTTTTATCTGGGTAGAAAGAAAAAGTAATAATTATTTACGACAAGGGGATTATTTATTAGTTTTATTACTAACTTTGACTGTTCCCGGAGTTTTAGCCATTGGTTTACCCTATACTACCTGGAGTGCTATTGGTTTACTATTAGGCAGTTTCTATGGACCGACTGTAGGTTTTACTGTAATGGGATTACTGTTATTAATACTACCATTTACTATAGATACAAGTCATGTGTTACTAATAGCTGGTGCTGTGGGAGGATTGTTAAGTAGTTATGTCGCCCATAGATTGCGATCGCGTGAAGAATTAGCATTATTAGGTGTAATTACCGCACTCACTCAAGGAGGTATATATTTATTATTAAAAATCTTCACCGGTGGAGTATTTGGTTTAGGTTGGTATATCTTCAAAGCAGCAGGTTTATTTGCCGTTTCTGGATTATCTTGGAGTATTGTAGCCTTAGGGTTAAGTGCTTATTTAGAAACTCTATTTGACCTGATTACTCCCATTAGATTAGCAGAATTAGCCAATCCCAATCGCCCATTATTAAAGCGACTAGCGATAGAAACACCAGGAACTTTTCAACATACTTTATTAGTAGCTACCCTAGCTGAAGCTGCGGCCCAAGAATTAGGGTGTAATGTAGAATTAGTTAGGGCAGGAACTCTATATCATGACATTGGTAAAATGCACGATCCTTTAGGGTTTATTGAAAATCAAATGGGAAATCAGAATAAACATGAAACAGAAATTAAAGATCCTTGGAAAAGTGCCGAATTGATTAAAAAGCACGTTACTGAAGGATTATTAATGGCAAAAAAACACAGTTTACCCACAGCAATTCAGGCTTTTATTCCTGAACATCAAGGAACAATAGCGATCGCTTATTTTTATCATCAAGCCCAACAAATAGCTAAAGAAAATCCTCATATCATAGTAGATAAAGCAGATTTTTGTTATGATGGACCCATCCCCCAATCACGGGAAACAGGAATTGTCATGTTAGCAGATTCTTGTGAAGCAGCATTACGCAGTCTCAAAGATGCTACTCCAGAACAAGCATTAAATATGCTCAACAATATTATCCGTGCTAAATGGGAAGATGAACAATTAATAGATTCAGGATTAACTAAGGCAGAAATGCCAAAAATTGCCAAAATTTTTGTAGATGTTTGGCAACAATTTCATCATAAACGCATTGCTTATCCTAAGTCAAAATCAGGGAATTCGTAGTTTTTAAACCTTTAAACCCCAACCTAGACTATGATATCTTATCGTCATAAATAGGGGTAGGTGAATTATAGCTGTAGTCAGGATGATTAGGACATGATTGATCCTTCAAACTTCATCATAGCAAGGTTTTTACTATTGTCTTTTGCAAGAAAGTCTCTTGCCTCTTGCCTTCTGGTATAATTTCAAAAGATTCCAGCGAACGCGTGTTAAGGCTAATGTTTGGAGGCAGGAAGAATATCCACTGTTTTCCTATGAGGTATAATCAAATTATTAGAGTCACAATCTGAAAATTTTCTGATAACGGGACTTGCCATTATTGTAAATCTATGTTGTAATATGGTATCCGCAAAAGTAGCGGTAAATATATGCAATTTGCGATTACCTGACAAAGATAAAAACTTGGAAATTAAGGATCTTCCAAACAAAACATTAATCCCAAAATTAAAACAAAGAAATTAGTGCGAATTTTTTTTATTTGCGTTACCATAGTAATGCCTACCGAGTTCTTGGCTATTCCTAGGCTCAAAACATTTTCATCTGGCTCTTGCCACAACTGAATCAGTATCAATAGCCTTTAGTGGTAGTAATTACCGTACAAAACCGAATTCCTTAGCAAATTACTATTGTTAGTTATGGTATAATGGGAAAGTTAGAACTGGCTTTACCCAACCATAATTGCTCTACGCACAGGTAATCACTGCCGAGGGAAAGCTGTTTTAATCAAGCATTTACACACAAAAATCAGAAATAAATCGAGGTTATGACTCAGCAAGTAATTCACCCAATGGTGAAATTGCAGCGTAACGTGCAATCACTCATAGAATCCAATATTATCAAGCCCAACGATAAAATTTGGAAAATTGCCTTACTTTATGGCGATGAATGGCAACATTGGAAACAAGAGTTGCTAGACTTTGGATTTAGTACCCAAGATCCAATTAGTGACTTAGTAGCAGTGGAAAAATGGGACGACGACTAAACATCTAAACCAGACTAGCAATATCTAACACAGCTTGGCGCAAATACGCCTACTTTTAGCAATGATAAAACTTTATCTTTGTTTTCATCGTAGGTGTAATTGTGTACTATTTGTATAGTAAATTTAAGGTAATCATATCAAGTTCGTCCAATCACTGACGATATAAATTATTGATGTAAGCATTCAGCTATCAGCCGTCAGCTAAAACTGCCTCTTGGACTAAATTGAAAGGATTTTTAAGCCAGACTGATATCAAAATAAATTCCAAGTTTTTCACTTAAAATACTCATAAATTCTAGATAATAGCTGATTACTGATTACTCACTACTGAATGCGTACTCATTAAATAGGGGTTGCTGAATAAAAGGAAAACCTAGATAAAACCAGAGTTGAGGAGGCAGAAAAGAGGAACAAAGTGCAAGGAAAAGGGGTAAAATAGGTAAAAATCCTTGTATCAAGGTGCATCAAAATGTATCGCAAACAAAAACAACAAGACACATCACCGAAAGAGTTTGAGTTACCCTTTGGAGAGAAACTAGCAGCAGATAACCGATG
>JBJTUF010000150.1:0-9887 GCA_046080565.1 Cuspidothrix sp.
TGGGGTACATCAAATGTTCCAAAAAACTATAGAAGAATTAATGCAATTTAGCCGCTATCGGTTGAAGGATTACATCAAAGGGCAAAGAGCTATGAAGCTTGCTCTCTCTAGCTTCTAGCTATCTTGTCCTCCTGTCAGGACAATTCGCTGTTGATACCAGGTAGGTTGAATGGTGGTATTGTGGGATTGATGAACAACACGATTTATGTAGTAGGGACGCTGTTCCATGTTGGCAACAGGAGAAAGATTGACGAACTGTTTTAAAGACTCAGGAAAGCCAGCTTTTTCTAGTTCTTGTTGAGCTAATTTTAGTAAATCATGCTCAATTTTTCCCTGTAATGATTCTAGAGGTAGGGGTAAATGTAGAATATATGCAAATTGATCATTGATGCAGAATAAAATCATCCTTAATCTCTGATTAAATTGGGAATTTGCAGAGGTTGGATCATATCCACAAATATTGACAACTATTGAATTTTGTAAAAATCTTGTTTCTATTTCTGTTTGTATTTCCTGGGGAATATTAGTTATGCCTCGACAAGATATAGCTGCGAATCCTGAATATTCAGGTTTAGCAAAGGGGGCGTTAGGAGTATTTTCGTAAATTTTTTGTCGGACTGTAGAGTTAATGCCATCAGCACCAATAATTAATTTGGCACGGAAAGATGTTGTTGCTAATATAGGCGGAATTTTATCTAGGTTTTGTGGTAAATTTTGATCAGGAGTTTGATTGTTTTCCCAATGGGCGTAGGGGTTAGCAGCAATGCTAGTATCAGAAACACAATCTATTCGTACACAGTTAAATTCTGGCTCATTTATGACATTAATACAGCGATGATTTGCTTTAATTAGGTTGCTTGGTAGTAAATTTCTGAGGATAGTTTGTAATTCATACCAAGGGATTGATAATCTACCTTCACCATATTTTTCAACCCAGTCATCAAAACTCAGAGGTATTGATAATGTTAACTTTCCTTGGAGATTTCTAGACAGGGTTATTTCATTCTAGATTTAAGCAACGAATTTAGGTGTTTTCAGCCATTGTGAGATGGAATTCCTGAAGCCTAAAATGACGCATTGTCGTAAATACATAAAATGTCAGATTTTAGAATGAAACAGCCCTGGATTTCTAGAACACCATGAACGACTGGAGTTTAGGGATTTTTGTGGACTTAATGATATAACAAATTCTTTTACGGTTGTATAAGCATTAATATCTAAATATTTAAGAGATTTTAATCCATTAGGAAGAAGATCCAATCCTTTACCAATTGGTCGAAAGGTACGGGTTTGATCAAGAACTAAGATATTTTGAATGCCACGTTTGTATAAACCTACAGCGGTTGCTAAACCAATGGGTCCAGAACCGACTATCACTACATCGTAGATTTTTTCAGGGTTCAATGTTTCTTGAGAATTAAATACCATAATCTTACATTTCAAATTATAAAATGTGATTTTTGTGGCTAATAATTAAGCACGACGAGCATTTAAACAACACCATTCTTTGCGTTTCCAGAGAGTAGCAACTATCCAACCATTTTGTTCTAAAGCATCTGCAACGGCTTTAGATTGTTCTAATAAAATGCCACTAAATATACCCCAGGTACTGGGTTTGGTAATGGCGGTCATTTCTGGAAGTAGTTCAATAATGACATCAGCTAAAATATTGCAGACAATTCCATCTACGGGCTGATCTATGATTTTCTGTATCATGCTAACACTTCCTTCGATGGGGATTAGAGCATCAGAACGGATATCATTGAGAGCGCGATTGCTAAAAGTAGATTTTACCGCTAAGGGATCATTATCAAGGGCATAAACTTTGCCAGCACCTAATAATATTGCACCAATGCTGAGAATACCTGAACCACAACCAATATCAGCAATGACTAAAGGTTGTCCTTTTTCTTCTGTACCAATAAAGGAGTGAGGAAGTTCACTAAATCGCATCTCTAGAGATTCTAAACATAGTTGAGTAGTGGCATGATTACCAGTACCAAATGCTACACCTGGATCTAAACGAATTACTAAGCGGTCTGTGGATGCGGGTAAAGGCAACCATGCGGGGTTAATGAGGATGCGATCGCCTATTTCTTCAGGTTGCCAATGTTGTTTCCAGCTACTAGACCAGTCTTCTTCATCAATTAAACCCCAATGTAATATGGGGGAAGATAATCCAATACATAGGGCATCTTGACGGAGTAATAATGATAAAGCTGCTAAATCTAATAGTTGTGCTTGAAAGCTAGGTAAATAAGCTTTAGCTATTAAAACATTGCCTTTAATTTCTACTGCTGTACCACGACAGCCAAAATTTTCTAAGCGCCAAAATATAGTATCTTCTAAATCTAGTTCCGCTAAAATATGCAATTCCCACCAAGTATTTGCCATAGAATTTTAGATTTGTAATTGGTAATTAGTAATTGGTAATTGGTGATTGGGTAAGAACAAACTATCTTTTTTGGAATTAGGATGATTTCTATAATTTTCAAATTATTTAATCATCCTAATCAAAATCAAATCAATTACAAAAATCAAAGTCCATATTTAAAGAGTGACTGTATAAGCGTCTCTAATGCCCGGTAATTTTTTGATTTCGTCTAAAATTCCATCAGGCAGGGGATCATCAATGCTCAAAGCCATTACAGCGTCACCACGAACGATTTTTCGACCGACCTGCATACTGGCAATATTGACATTAAAACTGCCGAGTAGAGAACCCAGTTTACCAATAATACCTGGGACATCACGGTGTAGGGTAAACAGCATATATTTGCTGGGAGGAACATTAATGGGGAAACCGTCAATGTCAGTGAGGTGAATTTCCTTATCACCTAACAAAGCACCAGTGACAGAATGTGTACCTAAAGTACCTGTGGCTTGAAGATGCAATGAACCGGCATAATCTCGCGCTGAAGCATCTCTAGTTTCAATAACCCGGATACCTCGTTCTTTGGCTTCTATGTTAGCGTTAACATAATTTACCCGTTCACGCAGGGCTTGATAAAGTAGTCCTTTGAGGGTGGCGATAATTAGGGGTTGACTTTTGTTAGTTGCCAGTTCGCCTTGTAGTGTAACATTAAGTGTTTCTACTCGACCGCCAGTAAGTTGACCAACTAAGTTACCCAAGGTTTCCGCTAATTCCATGTAGGGCTTGAATTCTTCTAGGACATCAGGTCCAAGTCCAGGAATATTTACGGCTGAACGGGCAGGTAGTCCCAATAAGACATCCCGAATTTGTTCAGCTACATCTATGGCGACGTTAACCTGAGCTTCAGCAGTGGAAGCACCAAGGTGAGGAGTAAGAATGGTATCTTTACCAAGCGATCGCAATTCCGATTCACCCAAAGGTTCAGAATCAAATACATCCAAAGCCGCCCCAGCAATAACACCATCTTTAATTGCTACTGCTAAAGCCGCTTCATCTATAATTCCACCACGAGCGCAGTTAATAATTCTGGTAGTGGGTTTCATTAACGCCAAAGTTCTAGCGTTGATTAAATTAGCAGTTTCCTTAGTTTTGGGAATATGCAAAGTGATATAGTCAGCTTGCTGGAATAGCAACTCTAACTCCACCAATTGACAACCCAGTTGTTCGGCTCTTTCTGCGGAGATAAATGGATCATAAGCCAGAAGTTTCATTCCCATGGCCTTAGCTACAGTAGCAACGTGAGAACCAATTTTGCCTAACCCGACAACGCCGAGGGTTTTTTTGTATACTTCCGCACCAACATAACTTTTACGATCCCACTCCCCACGTTTCACAGAAGCATTAGCATCAGGAATATGACGAGATAGGGATAACATCATAGCTAAGGCGTGTTCTGCCGCCGCAATAGTGTTACCTTCAGGAGAATTAACAACAACTATCCCTTTGCGAGTGGCGGCGGGAACATCAACATTATCCACACCCACACCAGCACGGCCAATAATTTTTAATTTTGTGCCAGCCTCTATAATTTCTTGAGTAACGCGAGTACCGGAACGAATCATCAGCGCGTCATACTCACCAATAATGGCTTTAAGTTCATCTGGCTTGAGAGTAGTTTTGACATCAACTGTGGCCACTTGGGAAAGGATATCAATACCAACTTGATCAATGGGATCGGAGACAAGAACCTTGGACATAATGACTTAATTTTAATGGACAGGTTTTGCTGTACAAGACTTTTTAGTTTAGTGCTTATCTGTGGCACTTGTGCAAAAATTATCAGAATCAGGGAATTTTAGATTTTGGATTTTAGATTTTAGATTTTGGATTTTAAATTTTAGATTTTAGAGTTACATCCAAGTACATCATTGATTGTTTCCTCCTGAACTTCTGAATGGTTGGGAAACCCCTCCCCTACTTCTAAATTACAAACTGAAACTTAAAAATCATACAGGATAAGGCATTTCCTCCTCCCTCCTGCCCTCTAACTCCTGCCTCCTGCTATATCATCGAGAAATCCGCACTCTAAATCTCTCAAACATCGCGTTAGGATGTAATACATTAACGGCATAGTTTCAGGCGATCAGTAGCTATGGACATTTCTCCCATCAAGGCTGTGCAAGCCCCTTATTACGGCGATAGCTCCTACCGGACACCGCCACCAGATTTACCCTCTCTACTATTAAAGGAGCGAATTGTTTATCTGGGTATGCCATTAGTTCCTGCTGTCACGGAATTAATCGTCGCTGAATTGCTGTATTTGCAGTCTGATGACCCCGAAAAGCCCATTAAAATCTACATCAACTCTACAGGTACTTCTGGTTACAGTGGCGAACCTATCGGTTTTGAAACCGAAGCCTTCGCTATCTATGACACTATGAAATACATCAAGCCCCCCATTCACACCATTTGTATTGGTTCGGCAATGGGTATGGCAGCAATGATTCTTAGTGCTGGTACAAAAGGCTGTCGTGCTAGTTTGCCTAATTCTTCGATTATCCTGCACCAACCCAAGAGTTACGCCCAAGGTCAAGCAACGGATATTCAAATTCGCGCTAAGGAAGTTTTAGCTAATAAAGCTTCCATGGTTGATATTCTGTCTCGCACTACCGAGCAAACAGCAGAAAAAATTAGCAAGGATATGGATCGTCTGTTCTACATGACTCCCTACCAAGCCAAAGAATACGGCTTAATTGACCGAGTTTTTGAGAAGGAAGAACTTGCTAATCCTCCCCTGCCGGCAAGTGTGCTTTAAGAAGGTGACAGATAAGAGGTGACGGGTGACAGGTAACAGGTGATAGGTAACAGTAAAAAGAAAATAGGGAAGAGGCACTCATACAGAAGTTTATTCTTCCCAATTACCGATTACCAATTACCGATTACCGATTACCAATTACCAATTACCAATACCAATTACCCGAATAAATTAAAACTGGAGTAGCAAAAATGCCTATAGGCGTACCTAAAGTTCCTTACCGGATGCCCGGTGGACAATATACAGATTGGATTAGCATTTATGATCGTCTTTACCGGGAAAGAATTATTTTCTTAGGAAGAGATGTAGATGATGAAATTGCTAACCAAATTATTGCCGTGATGCTATATCTGGATTCTGATGATCCAGGGAAGGATATATATTTGTATATCAATTCCCCCGGTGGTATGGTGACATCTGGGTTGGCAATTTATGACACTATGCAACACATCAAGTCAGATGTGGTGACAATCTGTGTCGGTTTAGCTGCTTCCATGGGATCTTTCCTATTGGCTGCTGGTACAAAGGGTAAACGCCTGGCTTTACCTCACTCCCGGATTATGATTCACCAACCTTCTGGGGGGACTCGCGGACAAGCTTCTGATATTGAAATTGAAGCTAGGGAAATTCTGCGAATTCGCAATCAGCTAAATCAAATTTACTGTGATAACACTGGTCAATCTTTGGCTAAGATTGAAAAAGACATGGATCGGGACTTTTTTATGTCTGCTCAAGAGGCTAAAGAATACGGTTTAATTGATCGTGTGATTGAAGAACGCATCTAAAAAGGAAAAATAGATTCAAAATTCAAGGTTGAAAATTCCATTTTCAGGCAAGAGGTAAGAGGCAAGAGGCAAGAGGCAAGAGGCAAGAGGCAAGAGGCAAGGGGACTTTAACCCATTGGTTGGATTCAGCAAGGAAAAGATAACAAATTCTTCTTGTCTCGGATAAACCCAACTTTTGACTGTTCCCTATTCCCTATTGCCTCATCTGTAGGACATGGAATTTTTAATTTTGAATTTTGAATTGGAGCAAAGCAACATGGATCTTGAAGATTATTACCGTATATTAGGTTTAAGGTCGGGAGCTTCTTTTACTGATGTTAAAGCCTCCTATCGCCGATTAGCACAGCAATATCATCCTGATATTAATTCAGATGATCTCAAAGCTAAAGATAAATTTATTGCCGTCACTGAGGCTTATAAGTTCCTCCAAACTGTGTTACCTCAAGAGGAAATTAAGCCTAAATCTAAAGATGTCAAAACTGAGGTTGCTAGTCCTCCAGAAATGAAAACTCCACCAGCAGCACCAAAAACAACATTTGCCTCTGTACCACCAAATTTACAGGATATAGAACAAAGGTTAAAGTGGAGGACTTATGAACAGTTGCAGCGATTTTTACAGGAAAAACGTTTTCCCCAGGCGATCGCTCTAGCAGAGGCTTTACTGGCACGTTTACCAGCAGATGCGGAGGTGCGTCAATGGTTAGCGATCGCCTATCAAATTTGGGGACGAGCGTTAATTACGGAAAAACAACTGCCAAAAGCTAGAATTTATCTGAAAAAAGCCTTAAAAACCGACCCCTATAATAAAGCTTTATGGAATGAAGTACAGCAAGATTTTCAACGTTTGGGATTGAAAATTTAGATGCTTGGTAATGGGTAATCGGTTGTCAATCAGTTCTCAATATGTTTGCAAATTGTTGGATTATTTTTCAGCATGAATATAATCCACAAAGTAGAATTGAGGAATTAAGGAAAGTTTTAACCAAGTATAAACTCCCAATCCTAAAAGTGCCGTAATCATCAATGGTAAACCAACTTTGAAACGGATCTCATCCGGCAAAATACTCACCCCAGATAAAACTATTATAAAATAGCTTAAAAGTCCTATTTGTAATCTTTGTAAATTTTTTACTGCATTGCGACAACTACTACAATGTTGGGTATGTTGTTGATAACGATCTAAGACAACACCGCGATTTTCATTGATTTGTGAATGGACATTTGGATTTATTCCTACTTGATGCCAAGGTAACTGACCATGACAATATTTATCAAACCAATTGCGAAATTCAATGACTAACCTATCTGCACCTGTTGGTAATTTATAGGCAGTTTTCCAACTTTCACTTGTTTGTTTTTGTTTTAAGAAATACTCTTGCTGACTTAATAAAATCATATCCCCATCCAAAACTAGATTCCGAGTTTTAATATGAGTCCACCAGCGAGGTATGAGTTTATGGGCTGTTTTAGCAAAGTTGCGGGGAAACTGTGCCACAATTCTACATTTACCAGGTAACACAGGAATACAATAAGTTACTAATCCTAATTTTTTATCTGAGTTGCCAATATTAATTGCATATTCTAAGCGACAGGGAGGTTGAAAAGTAATTGTAGTTTGGAAACGACCTGAAGTATTAGCTTCTATCAAATCTGGACTAGATTTACTAATATTAATAGGTATGGGTTGGGCGGTTTCTCGCTTACCTTGAACCCCATGATGGGAAAAAGGAACATGACTAGGATCGGCAACATTTTCTACTAAAGTTTCCCAATCATATTCTAAATCTCGCACATAAGAAGACCAAACAAATCCTTTTTCTGTATCTATTTGTGGTGATAATGGTAGAGGGGTATTTTCAGCTATTGTGGCTGTTTTCTCATCTGGCCAAACCCAAAGTATATCCTGTTGTTGACGAACGGGAAAGGAAATAACACAAAAATTGTCTTGATTTTTAGAGATAATTTCTGGGTTTTCTGCTTGGGGAATGCGTTGACAAATACCATTTTCATTAAATTCCCAACCATGATAACTACACATTAAGTTACCTGTTTTATCTTCAATTCTACCTTCGCTTAATGGTGCAAGACGGTGGGGACATTGATCTAAAAATACTCGATAGGTTTCTGATTTTGTAGGTTTCCAAATTACTAATCTTTTTCCTAATAAAGTGATGGGTTTAGGTTTTTGCGCTTCTAAGTCTTCTAGGGGAATAAGAGGATACCAATGTTGAAAAAAGTTAAATTCAGATTGCATATTGCTTCTAAGAGATAAAACAAGTAAACTACTGATAGTTTACTGTCATAATAATTTTAATTTCTCGAACTATTCAAATTCACCATGTCTAATCCCTTTTTTCCAGGTAAATCAGTTCCTCCAGAACATTTTGTAGGTCGCACATCAGAAGTTAACTTTGCTCTTGACCAAATCTATAATCATAGCCATTGTGCCATTTGGGGTGGTCCAGGGATGGGTAAAACCTCATTTTTGCGGAAACTTGCTTCTGAACAAGCATTAGCACAACATGGAATAAATGTATCTCAATCTGTAATTGTACTACTCAACGGACATGATATTAATCCCTTCACTCCTGCTGGTTTTTGGCAAAAAGTATTAAATCTGCTACATGATAAATTAGATAGCGAACCACAATTACAAGCTGAAATTAAACCCTTACTTGAAAAAACAGTTACAAATGATAGTCTGCGTAAAGCATTAAAGAAACTGGGTAAAAAGAATAAATTTTTAATATTGTTGGTAGATGACTTTGATGCAGCTTTGGTAACAAATGACGATTACACTGAAGCTGAAATGGAAACATTTTTAGCTCAATGTCGTAGTTTAGCTGTTAGTGGTGAAGAAAGTGAATACCTGTCAATGATTGTTACTTCATTGGAACGTCTCAGTAAACTAGGTCCTAAACCTAACCCCAATGCTTCTCCTTGGTATAATCATTACTTGTTTCAATCGCTGAAATTGTTTAATACGAGCGAATTGGTTGAACTATTGACAATAATTAGACCACCAACATTACGGGGTGAAATTATCAATATTACAGGTGGACATCCGACTTTAGTACAAACTGCTGGTTTCTTGCTATACAGAGAGATCCAGCCTGGGAATAGGGCTAATATCAACACATTTGCCGAGGGTTTTGAAAGAGATACCCAACAAATTTTCCAAACAATTTGGAACAGATGTGATGAAATAGACCAAGCCTTATTAATGCTAATCGCTTTGTTAGATATGGAAGGTCATATCCAGGAGATAAAATTTGATTTGAGTGGTGTGGGACGCATTCTGACACAACATAGTACATTTTTAACAAAACTAGAAGAACAGGGGATAATTATTTCCATTGCTGCACCAACAGGAAAGTTTTACTCTTTTACTTCATTACTGATGAAAAAATGGGTAATTCAGCAGATTTTGAATACTCCAGAAAAATTAATCACAGACAGAGAAAAAGTATTTATCAATCTGATTAGTCGTGGACAAGTAAAGAATGTTAAAAAAGTAGTTACCTGGTTAGGAGATAATCCAGACAAAGTACGATCTGTCCTAGATTGGATTGTGAAAGTAGTTCCAGTATTTCCTAAATAAACTTTTTAGTAGGGAGGTTTTATTGAACTTCTCTACTAAGTTTATAGACAACGATTATTCTGATATTAAACTTATAATTTGTTAGAAGATGAAATATGAATAATTTACCTCCAAACCCTTATATAGTAGGTGATCCGATTAGAGATACAAAAAAATTTATTGGAAGAGAAGATCTGAGGGGATGACGAAATAACCTAAACAGCTTATCAGGTGAAAATTGTACCGATTTATGGTAAAAAAAGATAGCCCCACTATTCTCAATAAGGACTATCTATTGATAATGTTACCTGAATTCTACAAAATACACCTAAA
>JBJTUF010000151.1:0-5813 GCA_046080565.1 Cuspidothrix sp.
GAACCATAAAGAGTTGAACCTCCTCCTGGTAATACTTCAACTCTTTGAATATTATTAGTTGTAAATTCGGAAAGATCAAAACCACCACTTCCCGCATTATTAATTGGTCTACCATCAAGTAATATTAATACTTGGACAGTATTAGAACCACGAATAAATTGACCACTTAAAGCATTAACTTCTGTTCCTACAGTACCATCACCTAATATACCAGGCAGAAATTTAAGTGCTTCTCTTACAGTTCTCGCACCTTGCGCTTCCATTTCTTCACCCGTAATTACATAAATTGGTCGGGTCGAATCTTTTACTGTTCCTTCCTGACGAAAGGGTGAAAAAACAGGTTCATTTAATAATTTTTCAATGACATTTATTTCAATATCAGCTTCTTTTTCTTCAGTATCTGCTGGTGTATTTTGAGTAATCTTTTGTGTGACTGGTTCTTCATGTTGAGGAATTTCTGCTGCTATAACTTTATGATTTTGACATAATATACCTAAAGTTATAGTCACACCAGACGCAATAATTTGAATTCGCAGTTTCGCAACTAAATTAGTAGACATTTTTTACCTAAACACCTGTATAACTAAAAATTTGAGCAAGTTAAAGTAGCAGTCTTTTCCATTAACCAGGACTGTAATTTACTGAATTAGGCATTCAGAAAAGACTGCAACAATAAAGATATAAAGAAGCCGGATTGCATAAGTCCGAGAATAATAATCATTATCGCATAAGTGGCAAAAATTGCAATAGCGGTTTGGGATCAATTCAACTAGTCACCAAGAGCAATATACTTTTTATACTGATATCTAGTGAAGAATTAACAACAATTGACGTTTAAATTTGTCCACTTATTTAATGGAGGAATTTTCGCTAAGACACCTTTTTTCAAAGGTTCTGGACGTTCTGTCCAAAGTAGTGAACCATCTGCTTTAGCATAGTATAAACTTGCACATTCTAGTATCGCAGATGTACTATTATCTACGGGTAAATCACCAAAGAGATAGGTTGATTTTCCTTCTGCTGCAAAAGCAACGACGCAGGAATGACTGCAAGCACTCATACATTCAACCCCCTGAATGCAGAATTTATCCTGCATTTCTCTATCTTGTGCAAGTTCTTGAAGCTGTTGTAGTAGTTTTTCTCCACTACTTTCACCAACTCGTTTACCGTTTTCCCACTTACCACCACAAGTTGTGCAGACAAATAGAGTATGTTTTTGGTTGAGCATTGATTAAAAAATGTGTAAGAATCAGTTAGAAACGCAGACATGAGAGTCTTTTACAGCAGCAACCTCTCCTGCAAACAAATAATGTTTGAAATCATTCCTTCCCAAGTTAAAAAAGGGCTGATATCAATTCGTATATTTGATTGAATGGCAAACTGCTATGTCTATTTGAAATTGGCAGAAATCTATTGAAGATAGCAGTAAGCGTCAGTCATATACGCTTCCCGTCTTCTTGAATAAAAGGTTGTAAAAAATTAAATTGACTGTTGATAGTCTCAGAGTAATAGACAATCTGTAGAGAATCTCTGAAGCTAAAATGATTAATTTTGATGGAAATATTCATGGATTTATGCATCTGTACCACGCAGATGGATATGGTTTATTTTACCTTCGGTGGGCATTCTGACTTAGAGAGATAAATCTCATTACAGCTGCGGGACAGCGTTGGATTTACACCAAACTTTCCCCCTTGCGTTTAATGGTTTTTGCCATTAAAACCGACGTTGAGGACAACCATACAATAATTATCGTTTATTGTCAATGGGAGTGGTAGGATAATTTTATTTAAGTCTTGCTGAATTGAACTGCAACGTTAAATATAGCAATTCCCATTCAAGTGAGGTACAAGCAGTAACAATTAAACGCAGATGGACGCAGATAAACGCGGATAATTTTGTACTTCATTAGACTAGGAAATGCTATAGTGATAATTATTCTGTTACTTTATCTCCGTAGGGATTACTAAAAGCAGGGTTTTTAATAAACTCTTCATCAGTCAGACTTCGTAAAAATGCCAGTAAATCCTGTTTTTCACTTTCACTTAATTTAAAACTACTAATAAATTCACTTTTGAAAGGATTTGTACTACCAATTCCTGCAAACTCTCCTGTTTTAATAGTTCTGCCACCCGCTTGATAATGGTCAATTACTTCTTCTAAAGTCGCTATACTACCATCGTGCATATAGGGAGCAGTGAGGGCAATATTTCGCAAGGTAGGAGCTTTAAAACGACCCATATCTGTTGGTTTAGAAGTTATTTCATAAACACCAGTATTATTTGCTGGATAAGCTCCTTTGCCATCAATATTATAAAGTCCAGTATTGTGAAAAGCAATTTCTTGAAATGCTAATTTTTCGTGCATAACCGAATCTGTGAAATTAATTCCTCCATGACAGTGAAAACATTCTAAATCTTCGCTGTTAAATAATTTTTCACCCCGTTTTGCTGCTGGAGAAATGGCATTAGTATCACCACCAAAGCGATATTTATCATAGGGAGAATTGACAGAAATCAAGCTGCGTTGAAAAGCTGCTAAAGCCTTAGTTAAATTACTCAGGTTAATAGGATTTTTCTCATTCTTAAAAGCATCTGTAAACATCTGCCGATATTTCGCGTCATCTCGCAACATTGCTAATATTTGTTTCTCCCTTCCTACCATCCCCATTTCCACTGGATGTTCCCCAAATATTGGCACTAAAGCTTGATTTTCTAACTTTGTTATCAAAGGGTTAGCCCAAGTTAATACAGGGTTATAGGCAATATTCGCAAGACTCATAGAGTTACGAGGATGTTTTTCCCCAGTTGCTCCCACTGCTACCGTTTTACCATCAGTAAAAGCCAATTTTTGCAGATGACAAGTAGCACAGGAAAATTCACCTGTAATTGATAACCGTTGCTCATAAAAAAGATGTCTTCCCAATTCCACTTTTTGGAAATTCATCGGGTTATCGGCTGGTACAATTGGTTTAGGCATCCAAACTGGAAGATTCCAGTTATATACTGAAGTTGAAGATGCAGAAATGGCTGTACTCAGTCCCATTGATAAACAAACTGAGAACAGACAAATTGTCAGCAAAGTGAACCAGCGAGATAATCTCATTCAACTCTAAAAAATTTCTGTTTAGCAGCAGGTTTACCATTAAAAGGTAGACCGAAATTAGTCATAATTACATTGCAGTCACGATCATCTGGAGATGACATACAACCAGGAGGTGTATTTTTTTGGTTAACTGTTAAATTTGTGTTTCCTATTAAGGATGCAATATCAGCAATTACGACATTTTTATTAACATCAAACTTGGTAAAAATGACTTTTGCAGTGTTCAAATTACTACAAGTTGATGGTTTTTGACTTCCCTCAATTGCTTGACAACCAGTGCTACCCAAATGAATTGGGAAACCCTGAGCTTTTTCACTTTTTTCACCATGCTTTATCTGAGAATTATGAGTTTGGGTTTTCCAATCCAAACGAGCAAATTTATAACCAAATAGCCAATTCCACCATAAAGAAGTCAGATTTAATGGAGATGGTGCGGTGACAGAATCAGCATGATTGAGATTAAAGGGAACACCTAAAGTAAATTGTAAGCCTTGATAATTACCTTTGGGTATTGTCCCAACAATTTGATTCCGTGTTTCGACTGTACCATTAGCGCAGCCACCAGATTTATTTTCAAAGTCTAAGAGAGCGACATTTTGATATTGCCATTTTCCATCCTGTGTTAAACTTACAGGTATGGATTTACCATTATTATCAATTAAGGCAATATCAGATACATAAAAACGAAAGTCATCAGCAGTAACTTTTGTGGCTGGTTTACCTAAAGTATAGGTTTTACCGCATTCAAAAGGTTGTTTACCCACTCTTGCTTGAAAATTAATTGTTACTTCTTGGGTTTTGGTAGTTTGAGCTACAGTTTTGGTAACACCCCATAAATTTCCAGCCAGGATAATTCCTGCTATTGTGGTAGATGTCAATAATAATTGCGGTTTCATGCTGGTTCTATGAATAAAGAAATTTAGTTACTTTTTCAATGAGAGGGGCTATTAATGTTGATATTATGAACAGCTATTTTGAGTTAAATAAACCACCAAGTCAAAAGACAACTTGTCAAACTTGAGTTGTGATATAGCATTTCCTAGTTTAAATGAAGTACACAAATATCTGCGTTTATCTGCGTTCATCTGCGTTTAATTATGAATGCTTGTACCTTACTGGAATGGGAATTGCTAAATATTAAAATTAAAAGAAGTCTGTGTTCTAATAACAAAGACTCCTTAGATAATTATTCAGTTTATCACTCACCGTCAACTTCTTATCCCAAGTTATTAAAGAAAGTTGCCCAAAGAGTTCCTGTTACTCCTACTGCAATTAAAACATTGGTGAAAAATCTGCCTAGTTCAGTTTCTTGTCCTAGTCCTTTATCGTCTTGTCCTGCACTGAAAAATAGTGACCAGGCTTGGTTAACATTAATTGTTTCAAAGTTATTAAAATCGGCACGAAATACAACTGGTGCAAATAAGTCTTTGTTGGAAAAATCAAAATCAGTTCTCATAGTTTTCCTCTGTTAATTTTGTATTTGTTGATTCAAAAACTGATTTACAGGCTTGTTAACCATGCAATCAAGCCATTTCCTGTAATCGCTTCTACAGCTATGAGTGAAACGAAGCCAATCATTGCTAAACGTCCGTTGAGCTTTTCTGCGTATTCTGTAAAACCTGTTCTTGGGGTTTGGTCTACATATACTTTGGGTTCAATTGCAAATGTGTTGATTTGACCGAGTTCGTTGGTGGTAAAGCCTTTAACTGTCATGTTTTTTTCCTTTTTGTTCTTTTATGTAAATGAATATAACATTTTGTAAATAATTTTTGCAAGGGCTTGACATGATAAAAAAATACGGTAAACCGTAATAAATATCATTCGGTATACCGTATAATCAAGTTCAGTAAAAATGCGATGCAGCAGATTTTATCCTAATGATGTACAGACTGGAATAATGAAACTCTTGTGGGGTGGGCATCCTGCCCGCTAAAAGTGTACCTCATGTCTTCGGAAAGTGACAGAAGAGGGGTATTATTCCCCGTAATGACTACTAACTACTTTGCCTCGAAATACCCTATATAGATAGGCATTATAGAACAGCATAATCGGTACAAAAAAGCCAATGAAGGTAATCATCAAAACTTGAGAACTAAAGGAAGAAGCTGCCTCAAAAATGGTGATTTGGGTGGGAATAATGTAAGGAAAGACGACAAAAGCTAAACCCACAGTTGTAATTAAGAAGACCACAACTGCCCAAATAAAAGGTGTCATTTCCTGACGAGCATTGATGCTGTAAATTAATCTGCTAACTGCTAAAAGAGCCAGTATAGGAATTAATGCGAAGATAAATACTTCTGGTTGATGAAACAAGCGATCGCGTATATTTTCATAGTACACGGGAACAGCAGCAGTAATCAAAATTGATCCGATAACTGTCGCCCAAGTTGATAATAAAGCTGTGCGATAGTAGGTTTTTTGTAGTTCACCTTCTGTTTTGATAATTAGATAGGTTGCACCAATCATCACATAGCCTTGCATGACAGTTAAAGCTACGAGAATTGATGGTAAATTTAACCAATCCCAAATCCCACCAATAAACGCACCTGTACTATCAACTTTGATTCCAGCTAAAACCCCACCCAGAATTAATCCCTGAGATAAAGTAGCTAATAAACTACCACCAGCAAAGGCAATACTCCAAAAAGTTTTATTGTGGGAATGTTCTCTAAATTCAAATGCCACCGCCCGCAAAATAAATCCAACTA
>JBJTUF010000152.1:0-16424 GCA_046080565.1 Cuspidothrix sp.
AAATGCTTTCGGAAAATTGTTTGATATGATTGTGGTAACATTTTTTGCGTTGGGGGCTTCCTTGTCCCCATTTTTTTTACACCCTTATTTTCTCAAATTATTGCCACATCTCATCTTCAACCGCCTTGTCACCCGTTAAGCAGAAACGGAAGTATTTGTTGCCGTCGAAAAAACTATCGAAACCGCCAGTGCTACCCCAGAAACATCCCCAAATCTACCTACATCCGACTTATTACCAACTGAGGAAGCACAACCAGAAGGGGAAGTAGCGTCAGCACAAATACGATTAGATAAACCTGCTGAGAATTAAGTTACTGATAAAAACATCCCATCAAGTTGAGGACAGGATGTAGGGACTAGGGGGAAAAAGCGATGATAAGTAGGGTTTGCTGAAAAAACCGAAAACCCAAATATATCAAAGGTTTGAGGCTAATAAACAGGAAAGTAGGTGGAAGACTTTTCAAGGGTATACCTAAAAAAGTATGCATTTTAGGTCGGAGAAATCCAAAAATTTGGGGATGACAGATAGCCCAAACTCTTGTCTCTTGTCTACCCTCAGACGATGAGTTTCTGGTACAACCCCTAAATAGGTGGAGTGAGATTACCAAAATGTCTGAAGAAAAGTAAAATCGCCTAACACTTCGTTACTCTTGTCTTCCTATAGCGACAATTTTTAACACCAACTTACTTAATTGATTTTTTTTGAGTTCTCGAAGAGGATTTACGCAACTATTTTCCCAAACACTAAGTACGTCTGAGCAATTTATGATATTGCTGTAGCTGGATTAAATCCCAGTTGTGACAGTAAACGCTCAATATCAAAATGTTTAGACATGAGAGAGCGAATGCACTCTATTTTAATTGGTTCATGGACACGGACTTGGCCAAAGGTGCGTTCAATAATTTCTACGGTGGTCAGGGTATCGAGATCCACGGACAAAATCGGAATTTCTAACTCTTCGGCACGACTGAGAATAAATGATGGCGGAGGTAGTTGTCCGGTTAAAATTAGACATTGAGTAGAGGTTTCTAAGGCTGCTTGCTGAATTTCTACGCGATCGCCTCCTGTCACTACCGCCATATTTCGCCGTTTACGGAAGTATTTCACAGCCGAGTTGACATTCATCGCCCCAATAGCTAGACTTTCCACCAATAAATCTAAGCGATCCATTCGACACAGCACATCAGCTTTTAACTGCTTCACCAATTCTTCAACACTGACACTGCGAAGTATATCGCTTTTTGGTAATATTCCCAGTACAGGAATATCCTGTTTTTCCAAATATGGCAGCAAGAGTTTATTTACCAACTCTAATTTGTCTTCAGGCACTTCATTAATTACTACACCCGTTAATCTTTTACCTAATCGCTGTTTAGCAGATAACAACCCTTCTACAGAAGTCAGTGATTGATAACGGCAAATTAGGAGTACGGGAGCATCTAATTTTTCCGCCAATTCCAGCAAGGATAGTCCAAATAAATTTCCTTCTGATAAATTAGCTGGGCCTTCTAACAGTACCAAACTACCTCTAGGTATTTGTGAATACTGCTCTACTAATAACTGCTGATAGTTTGTTATATCTTCTCCCTGTAAGCGTTTTTGGACACTAATTTCATCCAAAGATAATAAAGTGGGAGCAATCCGGTTGTCTGAAAGGTTCAGACTATGAGTAATAAACTGGACATCTTCTTCTACTACAGTTCGTGCAGATGTCTTCACAAAACTACCTAAAGGTTTGCCATATCCAATATCCAAACCATGAAGTTTTAGCTGATGAGACAAACCTAAAACTGTTGCAGATTTGCCACTGTAAGCTTCAACTGATCCAACCAGCAAATATTTAGCAGGTGTTGGCACTTATGCACTCCTAATTTCAAAAGTTTGTAAAACTCAGCTAGGTCTAGGTGTCTACTAATTTTAGTTCTGGTGGCAGGTAAATAGCTATAGCAATCCTAAACAAATAAAAATTCAAAATTAACGATCAATTAATTTAGCCTTGTTGATACTCTTTGGCTTCAAGGGATGAGAAGAGAAACAAAATTATGCTTTTAAATATAAAAATACGCTTATTATTCCACAACAGCGTATTCATAGGATATTTTTTACAAAAACTCACGCAAGAACTCAAATGGATTATCTTCCCAACAAGGTTCGGGTACTAACATCACCAATTTGCTATTTATTTCCTTTTCAATCTCATCACCATCATCTCTGTCAAATAGTGATATTAAAGCTTCCCAGTCACGATCTCTTAATGAGTTAAAGCAGGAAAAATTTACCTGTAGATTATTTGGGTAATTCACAAGCGCGTTGTTCATTGATTTTTACAAGGAGTGGGCATGACAACTGAAAACAAGCCAAAATTAATTTACAACAGAAGGCAGGAGGCAGGAGTAAAATTGGCTTTGCGTATAGGTTTAAATTTAGATGTTGTACTTCCTAACTACGCAAACTGCTGTAACTGTTCTTATTATTAACGAAACGCTGATAGTTATTGTATCATTACAGATTGAGAATATTCAGTAACTTTACTAAGTCTACACCAAGTTTTTATATTCGGCTTCCAAAAATGTCACACCAAATACCTCTATAAAAGATGCTGTGACTACAGAATATACCTGCTGACAAGTAATACCAGGAATCCAGGCAGCTAAACTACTCACAGGCTTATCAACAATACCACAGGGAATAATTTGTTGAAACCCTTCCATGTCTGGACAAACATTTAAGGAAAATCCGTGCATAGTAATCCATTTACTAACTTTTATTCCTATAGCGCCTACTTTATATCCTTCTAACCATACACCTGTAAAACCAGGGAGACGTTCTCCCTGCAAATTATATTTTGCTAAAGTACGAATTAATACTTCCTCAAGTTGACGCAAGTACCAATGTAAATCTTGACGGTAGCGTCGCAGGTTTAAAATTGGATACCCAACTAATTGACCAGGACAATGATATGTAACTTCCCCACCTCTTTCAATGCGATGTACATCAAAGTTACTTTCGTCAATATTAAATTTGATAAACGCGGGATTTGCTCCCGTTCCTAAAGTATAAACAGGCGGGTGTTCGAGCAAAATTAGTACATCATCTAATTCAGGGTGATGAATACGTTCCTTTACAAGCGATCGCTGCCATTCATGGGCAACTGAGTATGGCATCAACCCAGGATAATATAGTAAACAAGGGTACTGATTAGATTGAGTGCTAGAAATCATCAGTAATTAAGCCTTAGTGATTAATAATTGAAAATTAAAGATCAATATTCTTAATCTTAAATCTGCTACAAATATGATCTTCCAAAAAAATAGCTAACAAATGTCAAGGTATGCAAAGGATCTTGAAGGAAAGTCAAGGGAATATACTTTATAACCGATAAAGTGCTAGTTTGAATATATAACCTCAATGGTTTTCGGAGGACTAATCTCCAATTAGCATTAACTCCAGACAAAAGTAATTAATTCACTGACTGATCACATTTGAAAAAATTTCTTTGCATCACCTAAAATCAAACCACCCCAATAGGTCATCTTCTCTATAATAATGGGCAAGAAGACTCACGGACAAAAGGAGAGCAACCACTTTTACTTTTGTAAATTTCTAGTAGAAATAGGCGTTGACAAAAAACTTATGGCAACTTGCCTAATTCAGTAGTTTTGCTTAAAAAACCAGTTGCCCAGAAACAATTGGCAAATCATCGGCAAGAGTCAAAACTAATAGACGATGAATAGCACAAACTTTAAGATGCAAAAAATCCCCAAAATGCTACAAGGCAGTGTCTTAAAAAGTCAGTTACGATTTTTGTTAGTGGCAGTGATAGACCCGCAATCTCTATTCCTAGCCAAAAACATCATATATAATATAGAGCGGGAGAGTTTACATGAAACTTGTCATCCACGGTAAAAATATTGAAATCACTGATGCTATCCGTGAATATGTGCATCAAAAAATTGAAAAAGCAGTTAATCACTTTCAGAACATCACAAATGAAGTGGATGTCCATTTGAGCGTGGCTCGCAATCCCCGAATAAATACTAAACAGGCGGCGGAAGTAACTATTTATGCTAATGGTAGCGTCATCCGTGCAGAGGAAAGCAGCGAAAGCTTGTATGCAAGCATTGATCTAGTTGCAGATAAAATTGCTCGGCAATTACGAAAATACAAAGAAAGAAGGCAGGATCACAAAACTCAACCCATATCAACTAATGAAGCTGTAGCACCAGAACCTGTTGCAGCAGATTTAATCGGCGATCGCACTCCAGAATTACCCCAAGAAGTTGTGCGAACCAAATATTTCTCCATGCCACCTATGACAGTAGCAGAAGCCCAAGAACAACTACAACTGGTTGGCCATGACTTTTATATGTTCCACAATGCTGAAACTGGAGAGATTAACGTTATTTATGAACGTAATCACGGCGGATATGGTGTAATTCAACCCCGCAATAACGCCAATGGTAACGGCAAAAACGGTAAATCAGCTAATGCGGCTGTACCTGAAAAAGCCCATAAAGGCTAATTTTATCTAGGCAAGAGGCAGGAGGCAAGAGGCAAGAGGCAAGAGGCAAGAGTAAATAGAATTTCCCCTGCTCCCCTGCTCCTCTGCTCCTGTGCTGAGTAAATTACTTTGCCGTCAGTGCTTGCAGTGTTTTTAATGCTTCTTCAACATGGCCTTTGAAGTTCAGCATAGAATCAAACACATATTGTACAATGCCGTTTTGGTCAATTACATAAGTCACCCGGCCGGGGATAAAACCAAAAGCGGTAGTTGCACCATATTGTTTTCGTACTTTGTCGCCTTGATCACTCAATAGTATAAAAGGTAAATTGTGTTTGCTGGCGAACTTTTTATGAGACTCACTAGAATCACCACTCACACCAATTACTTCAGCACCAGCAGATTTAAACACTTCATATTCATCTCTAAAAGCGCAAGATTCTACAGTACATCCTGGTGTATCGTCCTTGGGATAAAAATACAGGACAACAGATTTTTGACTACGAAAATCGCTTAAACTCACATTCTTACCAATTTGATCAGGTAAATTAAAATTAGGTGCGGTATCTCCAACTTTGATAGTCATATTAAAAAAAATCTAAATTACTTAATAAAAGTTTACCTTGAATTGCTCAAGCGATCGCCAATTGCTGGCTATATTGAAACCCACATTCCGCACTTTGGGTATCACATATAACAAAATACAAATAGCAGCACTCTCACTCGCTACAAATGAAATAAACAAGTAAAATCCTCGTTCCTGCTGCTTCCTGGCTTGTAATAAGCAGTTATGAAAAATAAATTTCACATTGAGGAGAGGAGACAGACAAGAGATAGAGATATTTCTCCTGTTTTCGCAAATACAGCAGTTTTGGAGTAGATGAGGTACACCAATTTTGGAGGGTAGTTTTAAAACTTGAAGTTCAATCGGTTACTGTACCTCATCAACCTCGAAACTGCTGTATGTAATTAATTGTTAGTAAGCACTTAACAAAAATTTTCAACGTCTATCTAGGGGTTGCAACAGAAAGTCTTTCTGTGAGCGTAGGCAAGAGGCAATAGGCAAGAGTTTGGGCTATGTCTTATATTAAGTCCGGGTAATCACTTACGATATAAGTTTTTGGGTAATAATTATTTTTTCCCAATTACCAATTACCAGCCCCAACAGATATGATATTACCTGAATGGTAGCAAACAAAAAGACCAGCCCTTCCCACAGGGCTAGTCTGCCAGAAAAACGTTGTTCGCTTTATCTTCTCAGTAGAGTCAAAACCAAATTGCACGTTCCCAAAATTTGACGGGCAACTTTTCTTAACAAGATTGTAGCAGCCGGTACAGTTTTTTTCATAAAAAATCTTCAAAAATATCTGCCCTGGGGGAAATAGGTTTTCTATTCAAAGAAAGAGGCGGAAGCGGGGAAAAATATTTGTCTTCCCAGTCCACTATCACTAATTACCTATTACTACCTGTGGTTTCCCCCAAATAATCGTTTCTTGTTTATAAACTACAAGTCCGGGTTTAGTGCCTTTAGGTTTGTAGACGTGCTTGGGTTGGGTGTAAACTACTGGTACTTGGTCACTTTGACGGGCGCGACTAAAATAAGCGGCTAGATTTGCTGTAAATTGTAAATCATGTTCTTCGGCAACTGTACCCGGTTCTAACCGTAACAGGACATGACTCCCCGGAATTTCTTGGGCGTGAAACCATAAATCATAGTCTCCAGCCACACGAAATGTTAATTGATCATTTTGGATGTTGTTGCGACCAATGAGGACTTCAAAGCCGCTAGGACTGCGATAGCGATGAAAATTGGTACTGGGTGTATCGCTGCTACGACTGCGATATTCTAGGTCTTCTAGGTATTTTTGTCCAATTAGTTCATCCCGAATTTCTTCTAAGGCTTGTAAATCTTCTGGTGTTTGATAATTGTCTAGTTGAGAAATTGCCGCTTCTACTTGTTCAAGATAGTCAATTTCTGCTTGGACGGCAAATAGTAAGGGTTCAACAGCAGCGCGGGCGCGTTTCAGCTTTTGGTGCTGTTTGTAAAGCTTTTGGGCATTTTGGACGGCGTTTTTGTCTGGGAGAAGGGCGATCGCTATTGGTTGTCCAGTTTCAAAATCTGGTAAACTAATTTCCTGCATTCCTGGTTGCCAATGGTGCAGATTTGCCATTAATAAATCAGCTTTTTGACGATATTCTTCAGCTTGATCTGACTGTTGCAAGCGATCGCTAAAAGTTTTCTCTTTAATCCTTAATTTACCGAGAATATTGATCAATTTCTGACTCAACTGATGGCGCAGTTGCACAAATACCTGTTCATTTAATTGATCAGTATAATAACGATAAATTAACTCTTGAATATTTTTTGCGGGTGCAACTCCACCCCAACCCATGACTGTATATCCATTTTTAGTCCAAGCTGGTTGGAATTTACCCACATCTAAAGCTTGTAACCATTCTTGCCAACGTTGAAATAAATTTTGCCAATCTTCAGAAGTTAATGCGTCGGTGCTGGTATCCGGCAGGATGTTGGCTGCCAGCAGCATCGTATCTAACAAAGCCGCACTTAAACCACTATAACTTTTAAGTAATTGGCGTTTAATTCCTCCTGGTACTAAACTTACTCGTTCTTGCCAGCGTTGGAGAGATTCGCTTAAATTGGGGATTTTTCCCGTCAATTTTGGTGGTGTTTCATAATTTTGTCCCGTTTGAATGGGACGCACGCTTGATTGTTGCTGACTAACTTGATGGGCTGCTGTGATAATTTCATTATTAGCATCAGTTAAAATCACATTACTATATTTGCCCATTATTTCCGCATAAAGGTGATAAAGGGCAGTTTCTCCAGGACGACGGGCAAATTGCAAATCAATTACCCGTTCCCAAGGAGAAATAGCTGCAATTCCGATTAAGGCCAACCCACCTAATTGATGTCTTAATTGTTGACTAAAAGTAAAAGTATCTGGGGCGCGTGGTGGTGGTTCACTAATGCAAATATGGGCGGCTTGGGGATGCCAGGAAATTTCTAACCAACCCCGTTGTTTCAGGGTACGTAAAGCAATGGTAATGGTAAAGCGATCGCGCTGATATACCTGTTCTGTCCGTGCCGGCAACCAGTCAGCACGAATTTCGCCACAAGCAGCAGTTAAAGCAGTCAAGTCCAGGGGTTGCAAAACAATTAACCCTTTGTCACTACAAAATTAGTTTCTTCTCTAGGATTTTCTTGCTTCATCCTTTGATCCTATTCATCCTTTCATCCGTGGATATACTGTTTCTGACAAGAAATATAGCTGTGGGCAAGATAATTAGGACATTATGAATCCTTGAAACATACAACAAGGCTTTTCCTCCTGCCTCCGGTTACTGAGCGAAGTCGAAGTGCGGTTACTGAGCGAAGTCGAAGTGCTGCCCTGAAGCCTCCTGCCTTCTGCTATATTAATTTAACATTGTTTGGTTAAAAATAATATAAGGGGTTAGCAATGCTAAACCCCTACACATCTAGATTGTTTGTAATCTTCTCAAAATTCCCATTTCAGTCGTCACAAATACAATCAAAAATCCAAAATTTGCTCATCCTTGCCAGGGTGAAGGAATAGGAGTAGTTGAAATCACCTTTTCTGCCATAAGTCTGACAGCCGTTTTCCCGCAACTAGGGCATTCTACTTCTAAATATTGTGAAGTTGATACGTCTACCTCACATAATATCCCTTGTTTGCAGTGCCAGCACTCAGAAATTACCCTACAAACAGGTTCGTTACAGTCAAGTATTTTGACGTGCTGAAAATTTTGGGATTCGCTTTCTAGTTTCCTGGGCTTAGGGAGTTTTTTGGTTACTTCTTTAACTTCCATCATTTCACCATCTAACTGCAAGTATGATTAGAGCTTACTTGATGCTTTATTTTCTTTCAACTATGCAGTAAGAAGCTGCTTATTAGGGAATAGATGACAGTCAACCATCAACAGCTTACCTATTTTCTGGCTAATGCAGGTTCTCTGACAGATTGTGGTAAAATTTGAGTATATAGTTGATCTAGCTGAGTAGCTACACCATTCCAGCTAAATTTATGGCTAACACGCTTTTTAGCTCCTTTACCTAATTCTTCCCGCCAAGCAGGATTACTAAGAATTCGATCAATAGCATGATTAAAAGCTGGGACATTTTGAGGTGGAACTAATAAACCAGTTTCTTCATTGACCACAGTAAATTGGAGTCCACCGACATCACTAGCGACTACAGGTGTACCACAGGCCATGGCTTCGATAGCTACCAGTCCAAAGGGTTCATAATGGCTGGGAACAACACAAACATCCGCAGCAGCATAATAAGCTGGTAATATTTCCCGACTTAGACAACCAGGAAAGGATGTGCATTCACTCATCCCTAATTGGTTGACAATACCAGCTATGCGATCGCGTTCTTTTTCATCACTATTGCCAGGTGTACAACCACCACCAATAATTAATTGGAGTTGTTTTGATTCATAGAACTTAGATTCACGCATTGCTCTGACTAAGGTTTCTATGCCTTTGCGGGGGTCAAATCTGCCTACGTATAATACTACTTTAGTTTCTGGGTCAATTCCTAACATAGCTCTTGCAGCTTGTTTTTCCACTGAACCAAACTGTTGAATATCTGTACCGCAGGGAATAATATCTATTTTGCCTTGTTGAGAAACTAGCGATCGCATATGTTCCTGTTCTTGAGGACTGGTAGCGACAATTCTTTCTGCTGTTTCTAATACTTGTTTTTCTACTAATAAACGTTGACTTGCCACCAAAGGAATATTTTCTATGGTGTTGTACTTGATCACTCCTAAAGAGTGGTATGTATGCACTTGTTTAGTGCCTTGTCTTTTCTTTAATTCCATTCCTACCCAACTAGATAACCAATAGTTGGTGTGTACTAAATTATAATTAATCCCACTCTCATTCTGAAATTTGATTAACTGATCTACAAAATCTGGCAAATACTGAAAACCTTGATCCCTTGGCACAAATTCCACCGGGCCTGCTGCTAACCGAATTGTACGACAATTATTATTATGTTGTACTATTGTTTCTTGATCAGCACTCACTTTCCGGCTAAACATATCCACTTGCCATCCTAGCCCTGCTAAGGCTTCACCCACTTGGCGGACATAAACATTTTGTCCTCCTGCCTCTTCTCTTCCTATTTCAATGGCTGGATCACCGTGAACTGAAATCAGGGCAATGTGTTTCTTATTGATAGCTTTCATAGATTTGTTATCTTCCTGATTTTAACAAGATAGAAAGGTTTTTCAACTTGGTGCTTATCAAACTGAGATCTGTATTTTTGTCTGGGAACTTTGAATAATTTTATAGTTATTCTTTTTTAGATATTACCAAAATATTGGTTAATTTTCCCGACATTCTATATTTAGATTGAATCGCTTCGATAGATATTTCTCTCTGTTTTTTTTATATAGACAAGAAAATGTTATCTATCATGATAGAAGAGTGAATCCATGATAAAAGCTGTCTGAACTAGCAACACCAGATTCTATGTTAGATATTTGTAATTAGTTGTTGGTCAGTTTCATGGGATCAAAATAATTTTCATTAAAGTTAAATGCAGTGAAGTTTAATTGTCATTAAGTAGTTTGGTTTTTGAAATTGTTTTTATGACAAGGTAACAGAAACGAACTTTGAGCTAATGGTACTTCTCTTCACACACTTTGGTTATCTTATGCCCACTTACTTAATATCTCTCAGATTACCATCACTTCTGAATTAATTATTGATTTTATTAAGATAAGTGTATTACCTTATACTATTCTTACATTGTCATAATTTTTGTTAATTTAGATACATTTTTAGTAATAAATTCAACATTTTGTTTAATCACAGCCTAAACTCTAAAAAATGGGCAAAAATAAACAGTGCAGATAACCTTATAAGTTTAATCACCGCCTAAACTCTAAAAAATGGGCAAAAATAAACAGTGCAGATAACCTTATAATGCTACCTGCACTGTTTGTTGATAGTATTTTGACTGGCACTGATAACAACTGATAGTTTAAACCCAGATATTCTAGACTAGCCAAAAGAAGGAAATGGTATTTCAAGCAGCTTTTAAAGCATTTGCTTGAATAAACGGCTTAGGGTGTACTTTGTGCAGCTAACATTTGTTTGAGCTTTTCTAACTCGGCTGCCCAACGGGGGTCAGGACGAATAGCTTCATTATCAGTTGTAGTTGCGGCTTCACGGCTACCACCACCGCCACCACCGCGACGAGATTTCTTGCTTTTTTCTCGACGGCCGCCTTCTTTGTTACTGCTGGGAGACGGGTTGCTACTACCTTGACTAGCTGGTTTAGGAGCTTGTTGTTCATCACCTTCTTCAGCCTTAGTTCGTGGTAAAGCTTTTTCTAGTTTGATAGCTGTGTCTTTGAACAGTTGACCGTTATATTTTTCAATAATTTGATCGGCTTGTTCGTCATTATTTACAGTTAAAAAACCGAAACCACGACATTTACCTGTTTTACGGTCTTTAATCAGTTTAGTTGTTACAGCATCGCCTTCTTCTGCAAAAATAGCTTGCAACTCTTGACGATCTATTTCTTCTTTGGGCAAATTTCCTATATATAGGCGAATGGACATGAACTATACCTCCAGATTGGGATTAAACAGGGCAAGACAAAAAAAATCAATTGGCTTTGGCTTTTGAATAGATACTATGGACTAAAATGGCCACAAACCAATTTCTGCAATTCGATAGTGTAGCCTGGTGTAAGCCATTCTATCAACTTATAGAATACAGTTTTTTGTTGGGATCAAGCTTATTTAACACGAAAGTGCATCTGCACCCGTGGGCTAATATCACCTTAATTTTAGGAATTGTAAATTTAATAGCCAACTATCCACCACAGTAAATTCGTTCTTCTTATTTCTTGCCCGCAGAATAAAATACCATTGCTTAACATTATCATGGTATGTTGCACATAGCTAGTTCAACAGAAACTTTTGAAGCTAATAGCCAATAGTATGCTCAAATCCTAGCATTAAATATATTCTTGAGGCAAGAAGTTTGGGCAAGAAGGAGAGCAAGGGAGAAAATGTTTCTTACAGTCAACAGTTAATAGTTAACTGTTAACTTAGCAATTAAAAGCCTATAAGCATAATATAAGCTCCCCAGGCTTGGGCGAGGACGGCAATGATAGTAGACCCTAGAGCATGGGGGCTGCTGATTTTTTTGCTCCCTTGAGTTTCTAAGGTTTGGAGGTCAATCCAGGGAGTGCTGGCGCGTCGTAGCCAACCTGTGACGGTAACTTGTCTGCCAATTAGGTCTTGAATATCAAATGATTTGCCGATCCAGGGAATATGATGTAGTTTGATTAATCCTTGATGGGATTGGAGGATGAGGTCTTGTGCTAGACAATTCCCAATACCAGGGCGGCCGATGAGTTTACCTGTTAATCGGACTTGAATACTATCAATGGGGAAAATGGCTGGATCTGCTAAGATTGTGGTAATGTCTTCATCTTTTTGGCTATTGGTGGGGGTAATTTCAGGAAATAAAGTGTTGATTCTCACAACTGTACCCAAGCTAAAGCCAACTAGCATACAACCCTTAACAAAAGACCAATTGTCATAAATCCATTTTAGGTTTAATAGGTGTAAAGCATATGCTGCTTGCCAGAGTACCCATACCATACCAGCAAAGACAGCACCCATGGGTATGCCTAACCAGGGGGCAATTTGTAACCAGAAGGATTGAGGTTGAATTTGAATGGGTTTTGGCGGGTTGGTTTGATGTATTTCGGTGTCTAAGTGCCAATGACGGGCAATTTGGCAAAGATGTTCTAGGCGATCGCCCATTAACGGATGACAGCTATTAATGGATAATAATTGCCGATAGGGATGAAAGTTTTCCCATTTTAAAAATGATTCAAAGGGTAGATGACCGGCGGTGCTACCTAAACTGATACTGTGCTGATAGGCAACGGGGGCAAGCAGATTCAAACTTTCTAATTGCCAACTTGTTTGTTCTTTGAGGCTGATATCATGAGCTATACCAATGGATATTTTCAGTAAAGCGCGGATGAGTCCATTGGGATTACCAGTAATTTCTGAGGCTATTGTATCAGAATGATAGAGTCGTGTACGACAATTTAGTAAAGCCGTACCAGTTAACACACACCAAATACTGTATGTGAAGGCGGCTAAAACTGTACTTGGCCAACGCCAGAGTTTTCCTTGATGTTTGTTACCCCAGGTTGATATTTGCTGATACAGTCTATAAAATGGTAAAGTTATTAATAAGACTAGGGACATGACCATCAAATCCCAACGTCCAATTTGTCCTAAACATAAACCATAAATAGCGGCTATTTCGTTATCTGCTAGTTGTTCTAATAATCCTTGACTAACGCTAATTCTGGCGGTGCGGGGTAAGTTGCCATAGGCAATGATGATGGGTGCAGGAATGGGTAAGATGTTAAGTTGGGGTGTTGGCCAGCGTTGCTGTTGGCAAGTGCGCTGTAATACTCTGAGTGTTTCCCGACTATAGGAATCTAATTTTTCTTTGGATAATTCTGTTTGTCCATAAAATTGGCTTAGTACCCAGTCGAGTAACCAAGGGGCAGCTACCATGACGATAACTAATAATCCTAAAATTAAGGAACTCGGATCACCATACAAAATGGGAATTGGTTCTAAGTAGGGTAGTTGATATAAAATTTGATTGATGAAAAATAGGAGAAATTGGATCAGTTCTCGGCACATCCAAAATAGTGCAAGAAATGTCACTAATGCTAACAGTCGGGAGGGGATGATGTTAGGTTTGCGTAGAGGTTGCCAAACTTTTGCCCGTCTGCCATTGCGCCAATAAACGTTAACTGGTTTGATATTAAAGTTACCATCAGCACCAACATAGGCGTTTGGGGGTGGTTGTCCGGGAGAAGTTAATTTGGGAACACGTCTAGTATTAGTTTTGCGGGCTTTTTGTTTCTGGTTTTTGCGTTTATGCAGGTGTTCAAGAGCAAGTGTTGCCCACTCTTGAACTTGGGGATTACTATTAGCAATCAAATTTTGGCACAGGGCGATCGCTTTAGAAACTTCGCCTGTGCGAGCATAGGTCATAACTAACCCAACTTGTGCCTGTAAACAAATCTTTTCTTGACTTTGATCTTTGGCCAGTGGTTCAAGGTTAGCGATCGCTGTGTAATAATTTCCCTGCTTGAGGGCAGCTAAACCAGCCTCCAAACATGATTCAGCGTGGGAAGACATGATAGTTGGTAATTGGTAATTTGTAATTGGTAATTGGTAATTGGTAATTGAATTTTCTCGTCTGCAACCCTGCAACCCTGCAACCCTGCACCCCAGCCCCTGCCTAACTTTCCACGGGTTGTTCAGAGGAAACAACGGGAGCGATCGCACTTAATTTCAATTCTGGATGATCGCCTTCTACCTGTTGACAATTCCATTCATTGCGGAATAACAATACTGGTCTGCCCATACTATCTTTAACAATAGTGGTATTGAATAAACGTCCTACTTTATTGAGAGCTTCCCAACCTCCTTGAACCCAACGAGCGACGCTGTAGGGTAACAGGTCGAGAATAGTTTCTACACCATACTCATTTTGTAGGCGAAACTGTACTACTTCAAACTGCAATTGACCAACCGCCGCTAAAATTGGCTCACGCTTGGCTTCATCAGTTGAATACATAATTTGTACAGCGCCTTCTTCTCGCAATTCGGAAACACCTTTTTGAAACTGCTTAAATTTTGAGGGGTTGGGATTTCTCAGGGTGGCAAACAGTTCAGGGGAGAAATAAGGGATTCCCTCATATTCTAGCTTTTGACCTGTATAAATTGTGTCGCCAATAGCAAAAACTCCCGGATTGTTTAAACCAATTACGTCTCCTGGATAGGCGACATCAATAGATTCTCTTTCTTGTGCAAAAAGTTTTTGCGGACGAGAGAGACGAACAACTTTGCCTGTTCTAGCGTGATTTACTGTCATATCTTTTTCAAACTTGCCTGTGCAGACCCGGACAAAAGCGACTCTATCTCGGTGTTTGGGGTCCATGTTGGCTTGGAGTTTGAAGACAAATCCGGTAAATTCTGGGTATGTGGGGGGAATATCACCGGCGGTACTGCTATGGTTGCCTGGTTTGAGGGCAAAATCTAGGAAGTCTTGGAGAAATAATTCTACGCCAAAGTTAGTCATGGCACTACCAAAGAACACGGGAGTCATTTTCCCAGCGTGTACCAAGTCTAAATCTAGGGCGGGGCAAACTCCTTCTAATAGTTCTAATTCCTCTTTTAATTGGTGATAGAGTTCTTTTTCGATTAAGTTTTCAATTTGAGGATCGCCTAGATCGAGGATCGTATTTCTCGCTTCTTTACTACCATGAGAACTGCGTTCAAATAAATGAATTTGTTGCTGTTGGCGGTCAAATACTCCTTTAAAGCGATCGCCCATACCAATAGGCCAATTCACTGCATAAGTCTGTAATTTCAACTCTTGCTCAATTTCATCTAACAATTCTATCGGTTCTCTACCGGGGCGATCCAATTTATTGACAAAGGTAAAAATCGGAATCCCTCGCAGTTTACACACTTCAAACAGTTTCCGAGTTTGGGGTTCTAAACCTTTAGCCGCATCTATCAACATGACCGCATTATCCGCAGCAGCTAAAGTCCGGTAAGTATCTTCACTAAAATCTTGGTGTCCGGGAGTGTCAAGTAAATTAATTTGACAGTTGCGATAGGCAAATTGTAATACAGTAGAAGTAACGGAAATCCCCCGTTGTTGTTCCATCGCCATCCAGTCAGAAGTTACTTTCCGTTGGTCTCTGCGGGCTTTGACTGCCCCAGCTTCATGAATAGCACCTCCGTATAATAAAAGTTTTTCTGTGAGAGTGGTTTTACCTGCGTCGGGGTGAGAAATAATGGCAAAGTTGCGACGCTGTTCCACCGCTTCACCCAGTTCTGTTTCTAGTTCAATAGACATATCTGTGATTTATTTACTTTCTAACTTAACTAAATGTAATCTTTTTCTGGACTAGGAGACACATTTTCGGACGAAAAGGAATAAAGGTGTTAAGTTGATTAACCCACCTTACATATTTATTCTCACCATCAGATCAAGTTGCAATCATCCTAATATTAAATTCTCGATTATATCCCCCCTCACTCCCCTTAGAAAGCGGGTAACTTAATCAAAGTCCCCCTTGTTAATGGGGATTTAGGAGGATCTAAAAGGCTTATAGTTATAACTACTTGGGTGATCTAAATAGTGCTTGCGGAAAAAATCTTATCGTGATGACAGGTAACACTTCGGCAAGGTTAGTGCATCGGAGGTAACAGTTTCAACAGTTCAAAGGCAGCGATTTTTCTTTTGTCTAGATATTAACTGCAAGGTTTTTGAGTTCCCACTAGGTAATACATTGCACTTTTTTCATCTGAGAACGGCTCAAACCCTTTACCTGTAATATTTTCACATTTATTCAGCAATTCCTAAATAGGTATTTTGATGATTAAATGAATATTTGTTTAGCCTGTAAATCTATTATTTTATAATAGCAATATTTGTATTTTTAACTATTTTTCTAACACTCCTAAAAAAACAACTAATTCAAGGTGAAGAACTTGCTAATATAGCTGTAGCCAGGATAGTTAGGAGATGATTGATCCTTGAAATCTAATCATAGCAAGGGTTTTACTATTGCCTTTTACTTCTTACCTTCTGCCATACTCAAAAAGTAGCCGTACCGGCAGGTAAGGTTTACACTGTGGATGAAGCTCTTGTTGCGCTGACGGGATGACAAAAATAGTTAAAATGCAGACAGAATAAGCCTCATAGCTCTCTCACCGCGTTGATAATACTTCCGCTTATTAGGAGATAATCTCAATAATTCTCTAACTAATTCCCGACAATTATCTATAAAATCAA
>JBJTUF010000153.1:0-15603 GCA_046080565.1 Cuspidothrix sp.
AAATGCTTTCGGAAAATTGTTTGATATGATTGTGGTAACATTTTTTGCGTTGGGGGCTTCCTTGTCCCCATTTTTTTTACACCCTTATTTTCTCAAATTATTGCCACATCTCATCTTCAACCGCCTTGTCACCCGTTAAGCTGTTTTGCTGGTTGAGTTTTGGTGGCAGAATTAACGGGTGTGTTAGCTATTACTGGCAGTGTATTAGTAATAGTCAATGGTGTAGATAGAAAAAAACTGAGTAATGTAAAAGTTTTGAGAAAAATGGGTAATTTCATAGTGATAAGGTGGAAATTCCTTTTGTATATTCTTCTATAAGAAACGCCAAAATTTAGTTGATAGTTCCCTCATGACCTAATTTCCTTGAATGTTGAGTTGCGATATAGTTTACACTCAACAGTGTAAATAGAACCCAATAAATCCCCCTTAAAAAGCGGGACTTTGATTAATTCCTGTCCCCCCTTTTTAAAGGAGGTTAAAGGGTATCAAATCCCATTGATTGATTCCTGTCCCCCCCTTTTTAAGCTACGGTGTACACACAAGTCCTATCTGTCTTCAGTTTGAGTCTGTTTTGCCCCCTAAATCCCCCAACTTTGGGGGACTTTGAAAACTCTTGTTCCCCCAGAATTGGGGGTTAGGGGGCGATTTGATAGCGAAGCGCTCCGTAGGAATCACTTGTGTGTACAGGATAGCTTACTAAGGGACTACAGGGGGGTCTGATTATGTGCATCTTCATATTAAATTGGTATTACTTAATTAGTGATAACATATTATAACACATTAACTTATCATCCTCATTGTCACATCAATATTAACAACACTATGAGTTATGACAACGTTTGTAAACTACTAGCAGAAAAATATCCCTTTGATTTTGCTAAATGGTTACTTCCCCAAGAACCAAAAACAATTAAAGTCTTAAAAACCGAATTGAGTATAGAACCAATTCGCGCTGATTTTGTCACCTTTTTACAAACAGAAAATCGGATTTTACATATTGAATTTCAAACCAACCCAAAATCTAAACCTCCCATTCCTTTTAGAGAGTTAGACTATTCAGTGAGATTAATCCGTACATATCAAGTTCCCGTTACTCAAGTCGTGATTTTCTTGCAAGAAACAGATGATCCAATTGTTTTTACTGAAGAATATGTTAACGAAACAACTAGACACCGTTACCGTGTGATCAGAATGTGGGAAGAAGAACCAGAATTATTTTTAAATAGTCTACCATTATTACCATTAGCACCATTAACCCGGACAAATTCACCCCAAGGTTTATTATCCCAGATTGCGAATAATGTTGCTAAAATTGCAGATAGGGAGACTAAACAGGATATTGCAGCTTACACAGAGATTTTAGCAGGTTTGCGGTTTGAGAAAGATTTTATTCGTCAATTATTGAGTGAGGACATTATGCAAGAATCAGTAATTTATCAGGATATTTTCCAGAAGGGAGAACAAAAAGGAGAACAAAAAGGAGAAGTTAAATTTTGTCTCCGGTTACTAAATCAACGGTTTGGAGAACTTGATTCTGAAATAGTTGAAAGAGTTAAAATCCTACCTGTTGAACAGTTAGAAAATTTAGGTGCAGCGTTGTTTAATATTTCCGAAGTTGCTGATTTGGTCAGTTGGTTAAATCAACAAGATGATCATTAATAGTAAATTTTGGGTTGAGAAAATCAACCCAAATTACTTTCAAATTTGTCAGCTATTGTATACGAAAACTAGCTATAAACTAATTATTAGAGATCATTGTTCCTAGTGCAGCTATCAATTTATCCACGCTTTCAGGACGACTATTAAAACCCATTAAACCTACACGCCAAACTTTACCAGCTAGTTCACCCAAACCGCCACCAATCTCAATATTATGCTCCAGTAATAACTGCCTAGCAACTAATTTACCATTTACGCCTTCAGGAATACAAACAGTTGTTAAAGTTGGTAAACGATACTCCTTTTCAACGTGCATTTTTAAACCGATATCTTCCAAACCTTGCCATAGATATTCGACATTTTTTTGATGACGTTGCCAACAATTTGCTAAACCTTCCTCAGCTACTAAACGCAGAGCTTCCCGTAAACCATAATATAAGTTAATGGGTGCAGTGTGGTGATATGTGCGATCGCTCCCCCAATATTTCCCCAACAATGTCATATCTAAATACCAGTTTGCGACCTTAGATTGACGCTTTTGCAATTTTTCCATTGCTCTTGGACTCATGGTAAAGGGGGAAGCACCAGGAGAACAGCCCAAACCTTTTTGACTACAACTATAACTTAAATCAACGCCCCACTCATCTAAAAAGATGGGAACACCACCCAAACTGGTAACAGTATCTATTAATAATAACGTTCCATGTTGACGACACAATTCACCTACACCCTCTAAAGGTTGACGTGCGCCGGTGGAAGTTTCGGCATGAACTAAAGCCAAAATTGCGGGTTTATGGGTGGCTAGGGCGGCGCTAATTTCTTCTAAACTGAAAACTTGTCCCCAGGGTTTAGTAATAGTGCGGACATCTGCGCCATATCTACCCGCCATATCTACTAAGCGATTACTGAAATAACCTGCTACACCAATTAATACCACATCACCAGGTTCTACAGAGTTGGCGATAGTAGCTTCCATCGCGGCCGTACCTGTACCACTGACAGCGATAGTATGGGGGTTTTCCGTTTGCCATACATAGCGTAACAGAGATTGAATCTCATCCATGAGATTTAAAAAAGCCGGATCTAAATGCCCTAAAGGTCGGGTACTCATCGCTTTTAACACCGTTGGATGGGTATTGGATGGACCTGGGCCTAGTAAGAGACGGTTGGGGACTTCCAGGGGGTCAAGTGCTAGATGGTGACTATCGTTGATGGAAATGGTAGATGTCATAAATTTTAATTTTGGTAATTGGTAATTGGTAATTGGTGGTTGGTAATTGGTAATTTCCGCTTTTAATATTTTCTCCCACGCCATTCTCGCGGAGTGCGGAATGCAGATAAAAAGATTCGCAGCACCGCTAAAGGGTCAGCCAAGGGAGAAAGCCAAAATAACCAACCTCCTGTGGCATCTTTGCGATCATAAGATGGAGCGATCGCTAATAATAAAGCAAAACGAATCACCACCAAAAATATGTTTAATCCTAATAACATCTTTGCAGGTAATGAAACATCTAATACAGACACAAACCAGTAACTCAACAAAATCAACACAGGTAAACCCTGTACAGCAGATAATAACCATAAATCGCCCCAAATCTGAGCGCGAGAAGAAGCATCTTTTAAATCTAAACTGCGTCCCCATTCCTTCCAAGTTTCTAGCGCCCCTTCATACATCCTCACCTTTAGCACCTTCGCCCCATCTAGAAAGCCTACCTTAAAGCCCTCAAAAGCAATGTTCCGCGCTAAAGTCACATCATCACAAAAAGAACCTTTGGCGCTGCTGTAACCATTTACAGCCTTTAATACAGAGCGACGACATAAAAAACACTGGCCGTTAGCCATAACTCGTTCTGGTTGTTCAGTATAAATCCCCGTAGGATCAAATCTATACAGCAACGTCATTAACAAAGCTGGTTGTAACCAACATTCTCCGGGATACTTGAGGATAAACTGAGGTGATAAAGATACTAAATCATAACCTTGGGCGATCGCTGTTTTCACCAAACTTGCCACCAAACCAGGATGGGGTTGAATATCCGCATCCATGCCCAAAAACCATTCACTTCCCTCAGCAGTAAATAAAAAGCCATTATGCAACGCCCAAGGACGACCAACCCAACCGGAGGGTAAAGGGTCATCTGTCATCACCCGAAAGCGAGGGTCGGTTACGGCTGCGGTTTTCACCAAGTCGGGAGTACCATCTTGAGAGCGACTATCAACAACTATAATTTCTCGCACTTCATAACTTTGGCGACTTAAACCAGCCAACAGAGGACTAATTCGTAATGCCTCATTTAATGTGGGTACAACTACACTAACAGTTCCCAAAAGTTCCGGTGTGGGTTGTTGTGGTTTTAGGGCTGGATAACGTCCTGGACCCTTGAGTAACCGGGAAAGCAAAATCGCCGTTGCAGGTACTTGGATAAGTAGCAGTAGAAAAGGAATAATATTTAACAATTTTAACCCTGACTTTTTGTATACAATAGCTAGTTTAAATTTTCTCGCAATTTAGGCAAATTAACTTAACGGTATTGGCGTGAGAAACCCCACCCCCCCTACGCTGTACATACAAGTCCTACTTGTCTGTGTCTAAGCCTGTTTTGCCCCTAAATCCCCTGCCTCCGTGACTTCCAACTTTGGGGGTTAGGTCGCATTAATAACATATTCCATCAGATGGTTTTGCAGTGTGAATCCGTTATGTTGACATTGAACATCTCCAGAAATTACATAAGCGTGGTTTGAAACCCTTGTAGAGACCTTGGATGGAACTTCTCTACATTCTTTTGCTCCAGCAATTAGCGATCGCCATTTTAGCCTATCTATGCTTCTGAACATCTGCTGGGAAGTCACAGGAGGAATGATCTTATTGACTGGACTTTAGACTAAAACACAAAATGACTCAGGGAAGCTGAATTGAAAAAAAGCAAACTAAGTAGGTTAGCATTGAAAATTGTCCTTATGATAAGGCAAAGGCAATAGGCAAGAGTAAAGAAGTTTTTAGAGATTTTACTTTTCTTTACATACCTTGAATTTTTTATCTTCACCTAATTAAAAAGTCCAAAAAATTAGGAATCAAGCAGTTTTTGGCTAAAACTTACGTGAAACTGAAGTACGCTTTTTAACGATGAAATAGCGAATTATACGTTATTTATTGTGTCCTAGTTTCCAGTCAGGAGCTAGTTTTTTTGAGAAAACTTTTACAATGAATTTAACACTATCTGGCAACAGAAAGACTAAAATCAGAACGGACAGATTAGCCCTGTAATTTAAGGAGGCTTAGAACAATATGTCCGATTTAAATCGCGGAATCATGAAATTTGAAGGTGCAGATTCACCTAAAGCTATTACGATCTCCACTTTCGTACTTTTAGGATCAATCGCTGGACTGATCCTTTGGGCGCTTACCTCTGCCTATGCACTAGGCTAGATTCCTGGAATAATATTCAAAGACACTAGCAATACTTTTATAGTTTTCTAGTGTCCTTTATAACAGGGGGCAGGACGCAGGAGGCAAAAGGCAAGAGGCAAGAGGCAAGAGGCAAGAGGCAGAAAGAATTTTCCCAATTACCAATTACCAATTACCAATTACCCATTACCAATTACCAAATTTTTGTTAATAACCAAGAATTTTCCAGAAATATTAAATTTAAAGATTAAAGAATGATTAATTTTTTAGGGATCATCATTATTTTAATTGTTAGTCCTCTCATAGGAGCAATACCTTTGATTGGCTGGATTACTTATGCCCTGAGTGGTAAGCAATTAAGCAATGTTGGCACAGGCAATATTAGTGTGGCGGCGGCATTTTATCACGGGGGTAAATTAGCAGGAAATATTTGCGTAGTTTCTGAAGCTTTTAAAGGAATTGCCGTTGTCACCATCGCCCAATATTGTTTTCCTTCACAACCAACCTGGGAAATTATCGCTTTAATAGCTCTAGTTGCAGGTAGATACGCTGCTACTAAAGGTGCAGGTATTACTAATGTAGCTTGGGGACTGCTGGCCCATGATCCCTTAGTAGTTGGATTTGTGAGCATGATAGCGGCTATTGGCTTTCTTGTTACCCGATCTAAAGAAACGGTCAAATTTGGGATCTTGGTTATGTTTCCTTTGTTTGTGGGCATTATCCATTCCCAAGAGTTGACCAGAATTGTGGCAGCATTTGGGTTATCTGGGTTAATTTATTGGATTTATAATCGAATTCCCGATGATCTTAATCTTCCAGTAGAGGAAGCAGAACCAACATCTCAACAGGTGATGAAATATCTTAATGATGAAGATCCGATCATTACCCTAGATGATGAATTAGATGGGGAAGTAGTAGGGGCAAAATCTGCCACATTATCTCAAATGAAACGTTGGGGTTATGCCGTTCCTAAAGGTTGGGTACTAGCACCGGGAGAAGATCCCAGGTATCTAATTGAATTTTTGCAACCTTCACCTCTCTCACCCTTAGTAGTACGTTCCTCTGCCATTGGGGAAGATTCCCAACAAGCCTCAGCCGCCGGCCAATATGAAACGATTTTAAACGTTACCAGTAAAGCAGAACTGACGCAAGCGATCGCTCAAGTTCAAGCCTCTTATAATCATCCCAGTGCTGTAGAATATCGTCGCCATCGTCAAGCCCAAGAAATGGCTATGGGCGTACTGATTCAACAACAAGTCCAAAGCATCTTTTCAGGAGTGGCCTTTAGTCGAGATCCCATTACCCAACAAGGTGAAGCCGTAGTTATTGAAGCTGTAGAAGGTAGTCCCAATCAACTTGTATCGGGTAAAATCACACCAGAAGAATATCGAGTGGTGGTGATAGGAGATGATCAATTGTCTTGTCTGCAATTTGAAGGTAGTGGCAAAGTTCCCGAAGCTTTAATTAAACAAGTGGGATACCTAGCCCGTCGCTTGGAAAGACGTTATTTAGGCGTTCCCCAGGATATAGAATGGAGTTATGATGGTCAAAATCTCTGGGTATTACAGACTAGACCCATCACCACCCTGTTACCCCTATGGACTAGAAAAATCGCCGTAGAAGTCATTCCTGGAGTTATTCATCCCCTAACTTGGTCTGTGAATTCCCCCTTAACCTGTGGGGTGTGGGGAGAAATTTTTACCATCGTTTTAGGCGATCGCACTAAAGGCCTAGACTTTTCTCAAACAGCAATACTCCATTACTCCAGAGCTTACTTTAATGCTTCCCTACTGGGAAAAATCTTTTTAGAAATGGGACTACCCCCAGAAAGTCTGGAATTTCTGACCAGAGGTGCAACCATGACTAAACCTCCCCTAGATTCTACCTTGGGCAACCTCCCCGGACTCACAAAACTACTTAAACGGGAAATAGATTTAGAAAAAAACTTTAAATCCGATTATCGCCAACTCTTCATTCCTGGCCTAACAGAATTATCCAATGTCGTCATTGCCGAATTATCATTAGATCAATTATTACAACGCATAGATTTAATTCTCGATTTACTGCGTCAAGGTACTTATTACAGTATTTTAGCCCCCTTGAGTGCCGCCATTCGCCAATCGGTTTTAGGAGCAAAAGAAGAAGAAATTGATAATAGTGTCACTCCAGAGGTAGCATCACTCAGGGCGATGCGTATTCTGGCGGCGGAAGCCAGGAAAATCTTAATAGATGGCAACTATGAGTATAAGCCAGACGAAATGTTTACACAATTAGCCGAAACACCAGAAGGACAAAGAATCTTATATGATTTTAATGAATTGCTGGAAGATTATGGTTATTTGAGCGAAGTAGCTACAGATATTTCCGTTCCCACCTGGAAAGAAAACCCCCAACTAGTCCAACAATTGTTTATCCAGTTGGTACAAATCAGACCAGATCGAAATTTAGAAGAGTCCCGTAGCCAACAAGTCAATGCTGTCCAAAGACGAGTTGACCTTAAAGGTAGGGTGACAGAAGTTTATTCTCGCTTATTGGCAGAATTACGATGGACATTCTTAGCCATAGAACAGATTTGGCTACAGTCTAGAGTTTTATTAGAACTGGGAGATATTTTCTTTCTGGAATTAGAAGAAATTCAGAATTTAGTGATCAATCCAGATGTAGGTTTAAGAAATAGCTTATTAGAATTAATTGCCAACAGGCGATCGCAATATCTCCAAGATAGCCAAATTGAACAAGTTCCCCCCGTCATTTACGGCTATAATCCCCCTCACCCCATCGCCCCTGTCATTGACACATCAGATAACATTTTATTAGGTATTCCCGCCAGTCAAGGACAAGTTATCGGCAAAGTCAAAGTATTACGCAGCTTAGAAGCAGCCCACGATATTGATAAAAATACCATCTTAGTCGTCCCCTACACAGACTCCGGTTGGGCCCCTGTCCTTGTCCAAGCTGGTGGTTTAATTGCCGAAGCTGGCGGGAAACTTTCCCACGGGGCAATTATCGCCCGTGAATATGCTATCCCCGCAATTATGGATGTGCGTGGTGCAACCTATCTTCTCCAAGATGGTCAGCAAATAAAAATTGATGGATATAAAGGGACAGTGGAAATCCTCTAAAAGATTGGTAAGCTGTATCAGATATAGCAAGAAGGCAAGAGGTAAGAGGCAACAGGGAATAGGCAATTACCAATTATCCATTACCAGCCCCAACAGATATGATAAGTATTCTACCGGACAACTTTAATTTATGATTATACGAAAATCTGCGTTTTTACTGGCGATCGCTCCTCTAATTTTTGCCCTTGGTGCTTGTAGCGGTGATTCAACTACAACAGAAAATGCAACCAATAACATTCAACAACCTGTAACTCGCAATATTGCTAGTAAAGTTAAAACCAATGGACAGCTAATTTGTGGTGTTAGTGGTGAGTTACCAGGGTTTAGTTTTGTAGGAACTGATGGTAAATATAACGGTATTGATGTGGATGTGTGTCGCGCCCTAGGAGCAGCATTGTTTGATAATCCTGATGCTGTAGAATATCGTAACTTAAATGCTAAAGAAAGATTTACAGCTTTACAAACTGGTGAAGTAGATTTATTAAGCCGCAATACTAGCTGGACTTTAAGCCGTGATACTTCAGTGGGTTTAAATTTTGCCCCGGTCGTTTTTTACGATGGTCAAGCGATTATGGTTCGCAAAAATAGCAGGATCAAATCTTTAGCAGATTTAAAAGATAAAGCAATTTGCGCCCAAACTGGTACAACTACTGAACAAAATTTAGCTGATCAAATGCGAAAACAGTCCATTAGTTATAAACCTGTTGTTTTTGAAGATATTAATATTACTTTTGCGACTTATGCAGAAGGGCGTTGTGATGGAATCACTGCGGATCGTTCAGCTTTAGTTTCTCGACGGACTACTTTACCCAAACCAGATGATAATATAATTCTCGATGAATTGCTATCTTCAGAACCTTTAGCACCAGCAGTTGCCCAAGGCGATCCCCAATGGAATAATATAGTTAAATGGGTAGTTTATAGTTTAATAAAAGCCGAAGAATTAGGAATTAACTCTCAAAATATAGGACAATTTGCTAATAGCAATGACCCAGAAATTAAGCGTTTTTTAGGAACAGAAGGAAATTTAGGTGAAGGAATTGGTTTAACTAATGATTTTGCAGCCAGAATAGTTAAGCACGTCGGTAACTATGGCGAAATTTATGATCGCAACCTGGGTACAAAAACAAAACTCAATCTTCCGCGTGGTCAAAATCAACTATACACCAAAGGCGGTTTACTTTATTCTCCACCATTTCGGTGATTGGTAATTGGTGATTGGTAATTGGGTAAAATCAACTAATAACATAAGTTGCTAGTTACAAATATTCAGGTTTATTTCTCGATTAGATCCCCCCCTTAGAAACCAGGGAAATTAATCCAGAAGTTACACAACTGGAACATTGGTAAGGTGCATCAGATATCAAGAATTTGTTTATTTGCACGATTTATGCAGTCTGACCCACCCTACAACAGATTTTTAGTGTGACACTTGCTTAAGTCCTATAATCAAAGTCCCCCTTTTTAAGGGGGATTTAGGGGGATCTAGAAACCTTATTGCCTTTTGCCTTCTGCTATAACTAATAACTAAATAACTAATGACTAATTCTAAACCACCGATATGGCGTGATTATCGTTTTTTGCAAATTGCAACACAAGTTATAGCTGTAATTTTAGCAATAACTATAGTCATTATTTTATGGATGAATGTCAACCGCAATTTACAGCAATTAAGAATTAACTTTGGTTTTGATTTTCTCAAGCAACAAGCATCCTTTGATATTGGTGAAACTCTGATTAATTATAATCCTACTGATACCTATTTTCGAGCTTTGTGGGTTGGGTTAATTAACTCCCTCCGTGTAGCAATACTGGGAATTATCCTTACAACAATTGTGGGAGTAACTGCCGGAATTGCACGTTTATCTGATAATTGGTTAGTGCGAAATATCAGTTTAGTTTATGTAGAGATTTTTAGAAATACACCATTATTGTTACAGTTGTTATTTTGGTATTTTGCAGTTTTTTTGAGTTTACCAAAAGTAGAAAATAAAATTTCTGTTTTCGGTTTCATTAAACTTAGTCAAAATGGTTTAGAGTTTCTGGGTTTTAATTTAACTCCAGAATTTTCAACCTTGTTATTAGGATTAACATTTTACACAGGTGCTTTCATTGCCGAAATTGTCAGAGGTGGGATAAAATCAGTAGCAAAAGGACAATGGGAAGCGGGTTTATCTTTGGGGTTAAAACCAACTTTGTTAATGAGGTTTGTCATTTTTCCCCAAGCTTTAAGGGTAATTATTCCCCCACTTACCAGTCAATATTTGAATTTAACTAAAAATTCTAGTTTGGCGATCGCTATCGGTTATCCAGATATTTATTTTGTTGCTTCTACCACTTTTAACCAAACAGGAAAAGCTGTAGAAGTGATGATTTTAATTATGCTTACCTATCTCACACTTAGTTTAATTATTTCCTTGATGATGAATTTATTAAATCGCACTGTGCAAATTAAAGAGAGATAGTTATATCTCTTTCCCAGTCTCAGACTGGGAATGCTATCACATAGGCTCTACCTATGGTTTAATAGAAGCCAGAGTCTTCTATAATTCATTCCCACACCGAGTATGGGAACGAGAACAACAATAAATAAACAATAACCCATGAATAAATTAACTTGGTTAAAGAAAAATCTATTTAATAACTGGTATAATACAGTATTAACTATTTTTTGTTTAATCTTTCTCTTTTCCATAATTAAAGGAATATTAGTTTGGGTATTTACTCAAGCACAATGGCAAGTTATTCAAGCCAACTTACATTTATTTTTAGTGGGGAGATTTCCCAAAACCTTATATTGGCGTGTGTGGATAGTTTTCGGAATCATCACAACTTTAAGTCTGATCACCTGGAGTTTATTTACTAAGAAACAAAATATCATCAAAAACCGATTTTCTCAACTTATCACATCTTGGCTTGCACCAGCATGGTTATTATCTTTTACAATTAATATTTGGTTAATTGGTGGTGGAGTTGGGTTAAAATCTGTGTCCACAAATTTATGGAATGGTTTATTATTAACTTTATTAATGGCAGTTGTGAGTATTGTACTTTCCTTTCCCATTGGAGTATTATTAGCATTAGGAAGAACCAGTAATTTATTGATAATTCGCTGGTTTTCAATTTTCTATATTGAAATCGTTAGGGGACTACCACTAATAGGAATTTTGTTTATTGCCCAAGTTATGTTACCCTTATTCTTACCGAATGATTTACGTTTAGATCGTTTAATTAGAGGAATTGCGGGACTGGTGTTATTTAGTGCTGCTTATATGGCTGAAAATGTACGCGGTGGTTTACAATCAATTCCCAGGGGACAATTTGAAGCAGCAAAAGCACTAGGATTAAATTCAGTTTTAGTGTTAAGATTAATTATATTGCCCCAAGCTTTACGCGCTGTTATTCCCGCAATCGTGGGACAGTTTATAGGTTTATTTAAAGATACTTCATTGTTATCTTTAGTGGGTTTGGTGGAATTAACAGGAATTGCTCGTTCAATTTTAGCACAACCGCAATTTTTGGGGAGATATGCAGAAGTCTATATATTTATTGGCTTAATTTATTGGGTATTTTGTTATTCAATGTCTTTAGCTTCTCGCAGGTTAGAAAAGCAATTAGGTAATTAATTTAAAACAAATTTATTAAATTGATGTTGAAATAAATGAAAGTACAAGAAACAATCAAAGAACCTATTATTATCGCTGAAGATGTTCATAAGTGGTATGGTAAATTTCACGTTCTCAAAGGAGTAAGTTTAACAGTCAACCGGGGTGAGGTTGTTGTTTTAATGGGTCCTTCTGGTTCAGGAAAATCAACTTTTATCAGAACATTTAACGCTTTGGAAGAATATCAACAGGGAAAAATAACTATTGATGGAATTACTTTAAGTAGTGATTTAAAAAATATTGAAGCTATCCGCAAAGAAGCGGGTATGGTATTTCAACAGTTTAATTTATTTCCCCATTTAACAGTTTTACAAAATATCACTTTAGCACCGATTTGGGTACGTAAATTACCAAAAGTAAAAGCGGAAGAATTAGCAATGCAACTGTTAGAAAGGGTAGGAATTTTAGCTCAAGCTAATAAATATCCAGGACAATTATCGGGAGGACAACAACAACGGGTAGCTATTGCGCGTGCATTAGCGATGCAACCAAAAATTATGTTGTTTGATGAACCGACCTCTGCGTTAGATCCCGAAATGGTAAGAGAGGTTTTAGATGTGATGCGAAACCTTGCTAGTGAGGGGATGACAATGGTGGTTGTAACTCATGAAGTTGGTTTTGCGCGGGAAGTTGCTGATAGGGTGATTTTTTTGGATGGTGGTCTTTTGGTTGAGGAAGCAACTCCTGAAGTGTTTTTTACTGAACCCAAGGAAGAGAGAACAAAGAAGTTTTTATCACAAATTCTTTAGAACGGATTCCTGTATCTGTTTTTAGCTATAAATTTTACATTGAGGAAAGGTGACACTTCGACAAACTCAGTGCATCGCAGGTGACAGACAAGAAATAGAGATAGAGATATTTCTCCTGTTTTCGCAAATGTGTAATTAATTGTTTATAAGCATTTACAAAATTTTATATTTGATACATAAGTAGCACTGTTATAACGCGATGTATAAGGCAATTACAGGGGGTTTGTCCCTAGGTAATTAATTGGTTTAAATATTTTCAAAATGTTTAATTAATTTTGCTCTGGTACTTATTCCCTATTCCCTCTTGCCTATTGCCTATTCCCTTCCACTATATTTTGCACCATTACTTAACATAATTATAATCATTAGTTCAACTATATATGTCAGGACTTACGCAACTGGCACATTGGTAGGGTGCGTCAGATATCAAGAATCTGTTTATTTCCAGGATTTACAGCACTTTGCACGTCTATCTGGTACAGTTCATATCTTAGTTTCCGGCTTGATGTAATAATTTTGTCCTAAATTTTTGTATCAAACCGTTACGCAAAGTGCTGTATGTGGTTTAACGCACCCTACAACTTCCATTCCACTATATTTTGTACCACTACTTAAACATAGGAATTTAATAGAATAAATACAATCATAATCATAATCATTAATTCAACTATATATATTGTAAACTTTTCACCAAATTAAGCCAACATTATAAATTTTTACTTATAAGTCTAATCTAATATTTATTTAAGAATTTGCTGGAGAGAATGATCTTTTATCTAAAAAAAGCTGTATACTGATTTTTGTTGGTGGAAAAATAGTTTTCCACCTTACCCCAAGATTCAAAGCAATCAAACTGTTTTCCCATAGCTTAGTTAGTGCCTTTTCTATCTTAGAAGGCTGACTTTGCATGACTACATATATTGTTAGTTCCAAGGCAAGGAAATTCGATTAATCAATTTCATCTTGCTGTAATTTTCATGGGTAAAAAATAAATTTGTAAATCCAGGAGCATAGATAATGTCTGAATTTCTTAATCAAGTTACTCGCCGTGAATTTATTGTAACGGCTGGAGTTTCAGCAGGTGCAGTATTATTAAAAGGCTGTTTCGGAAATCCTCCAGAAGCAGGTAACACCACCACCACCACCGCAACAACTGAACCAGTTGCTAATATTAGTTCAGAACAAAAACCTGAAACAACCAAAGCAAAATTAGGATATATTCCCATTGTGGAATCTGCACCATTAATTATTGCTTTAGAAAAAGGCTTTTTTAAGAAATATGGAATGTCCGATGTAGAACTTTCCAAACAAGCATCTTGGGGTTCTACACGGGATAACGTAGAAATTGGTTCTGCTGGTGGCGGTATTGATGGTGGTCAATGGCAAATGCCCATGCCACATTTAATTACAGAAGGTAAAATTACCAAAGGTAATAAACCCATTCCCATGTATGTCCTGGCACAGTTAATTACACATGGTAATGGAATAGCGATCGCTAACAAACATCTAGGTAAAGGAGTCACCTTAAAACTAGATGCAGCTAAACCTTTATTTGCCAAACTTAAATCTGCCACACCATTTACCGCAGCTTTCACCTTTCCTCACGTTAACCAAGACTTGTGGATACGTTATTGGTTAGCAGCAAGTGGACTTGACCCAGATACAGATGTCAAATTATTAACAGTACCAGCAGCACAAACTGTTGCCAATATGAAAACCGGGACAATGGATGCTTTCAGCACGGGCGACCCCTGGTCATATCGCATCGTTACAGACAAAATTGGCTTCATGGCTGCATTAACAGCCGAAATTTGGAAAAATCACCCCGAAGAATATTTTGCCATGAGAGGTGACTGGGTGGATCAACATCCCAAAGCCACAAAAGCCTTACTCAAAGGTATCATGGAAGCCCAGCAATGGTTAGATAACTTTGATAACCGCAAAGAAGCAGCACAAATTTTAGCAGCTAAAAAATATTTTGGCTTATCTACACCAGAAATTCTTGATAATCCATATCAAGGTAAATATGACATGGGTGATGGACGGAAAATTGATGATAAATCAATGGCTGCTTACTACTGGAAAGATGAAAAAGGTAGTGTTTCTTATCCATACCAAAGCCATGATTTATGGTTCATCACTGAAAATGTCCGTTGGGGATTCTTACCTAAAGATTACATAGCTAATGGTGCGGCTAAAGCCAAAGAATTAATCAAAAAAGTTAACCGCGAAGATATTTGGAAAGAAGCCGCTAAAGAATTAGGAATACCTGCGGCTGACATTCCTACCAGTACCTCTCGTGGAGTAGAGGAATTTTTCGATGGTGTGAAATTCGACCCTGAAAACCCAGAAGAATATCTCAAGAGTTTGAAAATCAAAAAAGCCTAATTTAAGAGAGGTAGGCGAATCTAATTCGCCTTGAAAAACACAATCTTACCAATTATCACATTAAGGAAAAATTCATGACTATAGCTCAAAAACGTCCTGCTACTTCTAAGCTTAATAATAGTTTTTTATCCGGTTTACAAAAGCAATTTCCTGAACTTATCCCTCCAGCAATTGCCTTACTGATTTTTCTCACTATTTGGCAACTATTTTCCTGGACTCCTGGTGCAACTTTACCAGGCCCTATTAACATTGTTCAAGACACTTGGCTATTAATTTTATATCCTTTTTATGACAAAGGTGGCACGGATAAAGGGTTATTTTGGCAAATTTGGGCTAGTTTGCAACGGGTGGCGATTAGCTATACCTTAGCGGCAATTGTGGGTATTGCTTTAGGGGTGTTAATTGGTGTTAACAAAACCATGTCTAAAGCTTTAGATCCCCTATTTCAACTATTAAGAACAGTACCCCCTTTAGCAGGGCTATTTCATTCTAAATAATTGCTTGAGAGTGGTAAGACCAAAAGAAGCAAATCTTTGTGCTTGAGCCATGTTTTTAAAGTCATGAGAACGGTAAAGATTTAGAGCTAAATTACGAGCTACAGCAAAAATTTGAAC
>JBJTUF010000154.1:0-7429 GCA_046080565.1 Cuspidothrix sp.
AAATTTTTGCTGTAGCTCGTAATTTAGCTCTAAATCTTTACCGTTCTCATGACTTTAAAAACATGGCTCAAGCACAAAGATTTGCTTCTTTTGGTCTTACCACTCTCAAGCAATTATTTAGAATGAAATAGCCCTGAAATACCAAGTCTTAATGTTCAACTTTTTGATGCTAACTCTTTTGTAAATCAAGCCATTAATAATAAAGAAAAATTTGGTTTCACAAATGTGACTGATGCTTGTTTGCTAACTTTATGTTCTAATCCCGATGAATATTTATTTTTTGACCCTATTCATCCTACCAGCTATGCTCACAGTTTGATAGCGAAAGAGATACAAAAATCAATTCCTGAACCCTCTACTTATTTCGGATTATTAGGAATTGCGGGTTTAGGTGCGAGCGGAGTAATTAAATGCAAACGCAAAACCATTAATTCAGCAAATCTGGTTCTTGCTGCACAATCATCTCATACAAAGGTTGAAAGCTAAACCAACCCATCGCCGGTGTACCCACTTGGCCATAGGCTATTTTGGCATATTCGGGTTTAATTAGGTGGGGTGTTCCTGCGGCTTGAGCTAATAATTGAGCTTGACAAGAACGCTCCATTGTGATGAACCACCAAGCAGCCGCATCAATGGTTTCACCTACTGTGAGTAATCCGTGATTTTGCAGAATGATAGCTTTATTTTTACCCAATGTTTCGCCAATGCGTTTACCTTCTGATGGGTTAAAAACTACGCCTGTATATTCAGTAAATATACTATGATCTTCGTAAAAAGTACAAGCATCCTGGGTGATGGGATCAAGCAAACGTCCTAGACTAGACCAGGTTTTACCATAGATAGAATGGGCGTGGGCGGCGGCTACTACGTCAGGACGGGCGGCATGAACTTGAGAATGTATGGCAAAAGCTGCGCCATTTACGGAACTATTACCATAAATTACATCACCATGATGATTAACCAAGAGGAGATCACTAACACGAATTAAACCAAAGTGCATTCCCAAGGGGTTAACCCAAAAGTTCTCAGGATTTTCGGGATCACGGACTGTAATGTGTCCAGCAATACCTTCATCAAAACCGAAACGGGAAAACAGGCGAAAAGCTGCTGCAAGTCGTTGTTGACGATGTAATCTTTCTTCAGCGATAGACTTAAATGTGGGAAGTTGGCGAATATTGGGGTTGGGGATAGGTGTCTGTGTCATGATCTACCCTGGATGAGAATATTTTTCCTAGAGAATGCGATCGCTATTGTATCCCTAAATTCAACACAAGTCGCGGACATTCTATGATATTATCTCAGTAGTTTTTATAGAAAATTCCATAGATAATGAACATTATTCCTACGTCTATTCCCGATGTTATGATCCTCGAACCTAGAGTTTTTCAAGACTCACGGGGCTTTTTTTTGGAATCTTATAACCAAAAAACATTTACAGAAAAACTAGGAATTACACCTCACTTTGTCCAGGACAATCACTCCAAATCTGAATATAATGTGCTGCGAGGATTACATTATCAAATCATCCAACCTCAAGGTAAATTAGTTCGTGCCGTTGTGGGGGCAATTTATGATATTGCTGTAGATATTAGAAAAAAATCCCCAACATTTGGCAAGTGGGTAGGTTGTGAACTCAGCGCGGAAAATAAACGCCAATTGTGGATACCACCAGGTTTTGCACACGGGTTTCTGGTGCTGTCAGAAATTGCGGAAGTTATGTATAAAGCTACAGATTATTATGCACCAGAAGGCGATCGCTCTATTTTATGGAATGATCCAGATTTAGCCATAGATTGGCCTCTCAAAACAGCCCCAATTTTATCAGCAAAAGACAGCAACGCCCAAAAGTTGAAAAATGCCGAAGTTTATGAATAAATCAATATTATTAATCGGTAATAACGGACAAGTTGGAACAGAACTACAAAATCTCCTTTCATCTGACTATCAAGTTATTGGTTTAGCACGTCCGCAAATAGACTTAACCCAAGTTGATCAATTGCGGGAAACTATTCAAGCAATTAAACCGGAAATAATCATTAACGCGGCTGCATATACAGCAGTAGATAAAGCTGAAATTGAACCAGAAATAGCTCACAGTATTAATGCTATTGCTCCCCAAATTTTAGCAGAAGAAAGTCAAAAACTAGGCAGTTTCCTAATTCATATTTCCACGGATTACGTATTTGATGGCAATAGTAATTATCCCTATCAAGAAACTGATATTACTAATCCATTGAGTATATATGGACAAACAAAATTAGCCGGAGAAATAGCAATTCAACAAGCTTGTACTGATTTTATAATTTTACGCACAGCTTGGGTTTATGGAACACATGGCAAAGGTAACTTTGTCAAAACTATGTTACGAGTTGGTAAAGATAGACCCCAAGTAAGAGTAGTTGAAGATCAAATTGGTAGTCCAACATGGGCGCATGATATCGCTGATACAATTAATAAAATTATCCCCCAACTAACATCAGAAATTTCCGGAATTTATCACTATACAAATAGTGGTGTTGCTAGTTGGTATGACTTTTCCATAGCTATCTTTGCAGAAGCAGAAAAACTAGGTTTTCCACTGCAAATTAAGGAAGTTATCCCCATTACCACCCCTGAATATCCCACACCAGCAAAACGTCCTGCTTACTCAGTTCTTAGTTGTCGAAAAATATCCCAACTTTTGGGAACTTATCCCCCACATTGGCGACAAAGATTGATATTGATGTTAAAAGAATTAATACTCAAAACGGCTTAATTGTTTGATTCTATCGGTAGGGGTTTAGCACTGCTAAACCCCTATAAATCTATCTTCTAAAGGTTAACTTCCCAACCGTATTTAGCAAAAAGAAAAATCCCTATGAAAGCATTAATTTTATCTGGTGGAAAAGGTACAAGATTACGCCCTTTGACCTATACAGGTGCAAAACAACTTGTTCCAGTTGCTAACAAGCCTATTTTATGGTACGGCATCCAAGAAATGGCCGATGCAGGAATTACAGAAATTGGAATTATTATCAGTCCAGAAACAGGAGAAGAAGTCAAAACTAAAACGGGAAATGGTGAAAATTTTGGTGTTAATATCACCTATATTTTACAAGAACAACCCGCAGGATTAGCCCATGCGGTGCAAGTTGCGCGGCCTTTTTTAAAAGATTCGCCATTTGTGATGTATTTAGGAGATAACTTAATTCAACAAGGTGATTTAAGTTCATTTTTAGATAAATTTACCCAACAAGAACCAGATGCGTTAATTCTATTACGAAAAGTAGATAATCCTAGTGCTTTTGGTGTGGCGACAGTGGATGAACAAGGTACAGTATTACAGTTAGTTGAAAAGCCTAAAATTCCCCCTTCAAATTTAGCATTGGTAGGGGTTTATTTCTTTTCACCTGTTATTCATGATGCTATTTCTTTAATTAAACCTTCACCGAGAGGAGAATTAGAAATAACTGATGCTATTCAATGTTTAATAGATCAAGAAAAACAAGTTTCAGCTTGTAATCTTGACGGTTGGTGGTTAGATACAGGTAAAAAAGATGATTTATTAGAAGCTAACCGTTTAATTCTGGATACCTATTTAAAAAAATCAATTCTAGGTGATATTGATAGTAAAACCCAAATTACTGGTAGAGTGCAAATTGGTACTGAATCTAAAATTATCAATTGTACAATTCGTGGGCCTGTGGTAATTGGTGATAACTGTCATTTAGAAAACTGTTTTATCGGTCCCTATAGCAGTATTGCTGATAATGCCACACTGATAGAAACAGATTTAGAACATAGTGTGGTGTTAGAAGGTGCAAAAATTACAGGAATTCAGCAAAGAATTATTGATAGTTTAATTGGACAACGCGCCCAGTTAAGTATTGCCCCTCGTCGTCCTAAAGCATTACGGTTTTTAATTGGTGATGATTCGCAAATTGAATTGACTTAAAGGTAATTTCTTTTTATCTTTAGGACTTACGCACAAGTTACTAAAAACGAACCACAGAGAACACAGAGGAATGAGAGTTTGAGATCGAGTAAGTATCTACCATTCATCAAAGTCAACCTTTTCACAATCTTGTTTTATTGCTTCACTTATTAGCTGTAGGTCTTCCTTGGGTATTGAACCAGCAAACCTTAGTAATTCTTTACCGGGAACACCTTTGATTTTTGATTTTGTCAAATTGCGGACAAATTCCAGGACTTGATATTGCAAGTCTTGAGGCATGATTTTAAATTGTTCAATAATTTGGTCAGCAATAGATATAGTCATAAATTTATTCCTTGGATTTTGACTTTGAACGATTGCAAATTAAACGACAGTTATCCGTGCATTATCTCTCGATTTAGGTTTGACTGTAATTTCCACATCAATTCCCAAAGTATTGAGAAATCTAAACATTCTTTCCAGAGAAAAACCTGTAAGTCTTCCTCTCATTAAAGCAGAAACTTTTGGCTGATCAATTCCTAATAATTCAGCCGCTTCTGCTTGTGTGATATGACGAGCAGTGATAGCGTTGCTGATTTTGCGTGCTAGTTCAGCCTTTACCAGCATTTCATCTGGGTTGGGTAAATCTAAATCAGCAAATACGTTACCGCTACTGGTTTTTATTTCAATCTTTTCTGTCATAATTATTTCCTTTTCTCTTACTGATAAACTTGTTTATCATGCTGTTTTGCTCTTTCAAGTCTTGCTTCAATTAAGTCAATGTCTTGCTTAGGTGTAGCAATACCATGTTTTGATTTTTTCTGGAAGACATGAAGCACATAAACTGCTTTTGGTAGTTTCACAGTATAAATAGCTCGATAGGTGTCTCCATCAAAATCCTCTACAACCTCTAATACACTCGCTCCTTTAAATCCCTTCAAAGGTTTGGTATTAGGATGTTTATCACCAACTTGAGCTAAATACAAAGCGTATCCTATTTCCCCTTTTACCTCTTCAGGAAAATCTTTTAGGTCTTCTAGGGAACTTCCTACCCATTCGAGGGGTTTTATCTGTTCTGTTTCCAATTGCCTTACTTGCACCCTTTATATGCTAAATCTAGCATATTTTATCAAGACTGTAGTAACAAGTCTTTTATTTATACATTTTTGTGGCTTTGCGTGAGCAATTGACAAAAAAGTAGTAGTATTATGGTTAACTACAAAAAATCCTCACAAGTACCACCAAGTGAGGACATTAACCAAAATTATTCAAATCGAAATGAACTCCTAAGTTATCCAACAAGGGAGTTTATTTGTTTCCAGGTATGAAATAGCCTACAGCCGCACCTATAGTAAGAGTTGCCATACTTTCAAAAGTTTTACGACTATCATTGTCTGTAAAAGCTAATGCTAGTAGTCCCAATAAAGCTAAGGTAGCTATAACGCTTAGTGCAATATCTTTGTATTGAGGTTTTGATTTAAAGATCATAGGGTTGATTTTGTGATTTACATTACAAGCCCTATAATTACATTACATCAAGAAAAGGTAAAGATTAACGCATACCTAATTTTTTCCTATCAAATAAAATAAGTACGTATAATAAAAAATGGTAGCAATGAGAACTGCCGAGAAGTTCTCGGAACTGATGTAGAACTCACTTAGAACTATCATGGAATTATCAATAAATATACAACAATAACTTAGTATACGAATATTAACAATTATAATTAAATATAAAAAGTTGAATCTTTCCCAGTATTTAGGTATTAAGATAATTACTTAAATCCTTTCCTGGTAAGCAGACTAGAATTTCAATTGATGAAATATATTTTCGATTTTACAAATAAAATAATTAAAGATACAATAAAAAATTAATTGCTAATATAAATAAAATAATTGATATTATCTCTTTATTAGAATAAGTAAATTTACAAAAGCCAGAATTACTTTTTAAGTATATTTAGCATAGATTTTGTTACAAAAATATCAATAAAAATTTCAAGATTATTTTATGAATGTGATGAAACATTGACATAATAACCTCTATCACTACACCCTTGACCCTAAATTGACTATGAACTTCTTACTATTCGATTTTGATGAAAAGTAGTTGTTAACTGTAGTTGATGTCGCTAACAGAGTGATAAAGTACCTTGAAAGTAAGACTTTGTAAATCTTCAAATGTTATTTGACAAAAAGAGTACAAATTCATTTAAAAATGTATTGATTATATGCTTAATAAGCTCGGTTAAAAATACAGTTTTATCTTGGTGTAAGCTCTAGAATTGGATTGATATTTTTAATGGTGTGAGCTTTTGAGATATGGTTGTCACACTCACTTAGATATTTGATATAATGTTGCAGTGTAGTTTACAAGTAGACGTGCAAAATAAACTATACATTTAGGATATGGAACAGTAAACAGATAAACACTACAGGGATTTTTATTTTTTACAAAAAAATTACAATTAAATTTGCTTATGTATTTAACTAAAATACAATGAACAATCAAATACTTTAAAAATTAGATAATTTAGTAAACAATAATTTTTTTGCATTATTATGACTATTAACAGAAATATAAAATTTGGAATTTCAAAAAGTGGTAAATATGTTTTATATATGATACCCAAAAATCATATTGACAAACATTTAGAAAGATTAAAATTTTACGATGTTAGCTACAATGTTATTACTAGAAAAGATGGATTAAAAGTTGAATTAGAAGAAGTTTGTTTTATATTTTTTTCAAAGATACAGCACTTTGCGTAACGGTTTGGTACAAAAATTTAGGACAAAATTATTACATCAAGCCGGAAACTAAGATATGAACTGTACCAGATAGACGTGCAAAGTGCTGTACAAAAATCTTTGATTGATAAACTTATGAATGCGTATGATTTTATAGACCAAAGAGAATATTCATTGCCATATCCAAACCATATTATATGTTTTATCAAAAACAATATCTATGTTATTACAAGTAATAATAAAGAAGAAATAGAAAAAATAAAATTATACTTTAAACAGTATAAAAATGTGAATTATAAAATAGTGTTGATTAGAGGTAAGACTATTTTTCTAGTAAATAAGAATATCCATGAAGCTATATCCGAAGATATAAAAAACCATATAAATATTATAAATGAAAATGATGAAGAAATAATAGAAATTCAATCTTTAGTTAATGAATATCAAAATATTATTGTTAACAACACTAAAGAACCTATTTTCAATTTTGGTGGTTGTATAGGATATCCTAGAGCCTAACTATCCAGAAGCAACAGCTTGTAAAATAAATTGTGACCACAAAAATCCTGAAACTGTTGTTTCATCATAAACAGCTTGAGGAATTATAACTTGTCAAAACATCTCCTTTAAAATATCTAGACGATTGATAGCAGCAAAGTTAATTAGAGGTGTAGCATTGCAAATAACAGTCACAATTATTAAAAACCTTCTTGAATAGTCTTTACATCTTCCAATAAATCAACTTCATTATAATGTCGTTCAATT
>JBJTUF010000155.1:0-12149 GCA_046080565.1 Cuspidothrix sp.
TCAAATTTTTGCTGTAGCTCGTAATTTAGCTCTAAATCTTTACCGTTCTCATGACTTTAAAAACATGGCTCAAGCACAAAGATTTGCTTCTTTTGGTCTTACCACTCTCAAGCAATTATTTAGAATGAAATAGCCCTGATACTGAACCGGAGGAAGAAGCAAATGAATAAAACTAATGATGCAATCAAAATTATTAACAAAATGATGAAAGAAGATCCAGAATTACAAGAGATGGTGAGAGAATCTGCTTTAAATGCTCAAGTATCTCAAATCATTTACGATGCTCGGAAAGAAGCTGGATTAACTCAAAAACAATTAGCTGATTTAGTTGGTACTACTCAGTCAGTGATTGCTAGATTAGAAGATGCAGATTATGATGGACATTCTTTGTCTATGTTAGCTCGAATTGCCGCAGCTTTAAATCAAAAAGTTGAAATTAAAATATCACCTAAATAATAAGAGGTTTAGGAATTGGGTGAGAGAGCAGGAAAAGAGGTAGTGAGTAATCAATATAACTTCATTGATTATTGTCGGCTATATCGAAAATTATGATCTATATCATTTCCAACAGTTATTTTTATATTTATCGTATGTTTTGGTAGAAAATAAAAATTTTTATCTTCTGGTATATATGGCAATTCCTCAATTAGCTTATCTATTGCTTCGGAATTTCCTGACACTATACCATGTACCCATTTGATACCTTCCCATTTTATATCTCCAAGCTCTTTTTCTAGATACCAGAATCCAGAACTAGAATGTTTAAAGTTTTTAAACTTATCAAATTTGCTTCCAAACAAATGCTGCACTATAAACCAAGAGAATGGTAAACAACTCTTAAACATTGACTCATGAACATTACCTAAGTTTGATGGCAAATTTCCTATTCCATGTATGAAAATACCAGCAGCTAAACTATCTTCTAAAATTTCTGCTTTTTGATAAAATTCTAACCAGAATATTATGTTGTCAAAAAAATCAGTGCGATTTTTAACTGTTTGGTTACGAAGATGAGAAAGCTTTTTTTCTGTAATATTATCCAGCATTGATGGTCTAGGACAATATAGTAAATATTTTATGCAATTGACTCCCAATATTTTATTTAAATTATCTATTCTATTCTTCTGTTCTGTGTTTATCTTAAACTCACTTTTTTCATTATATGTAATAGGGCGTTTAGGGTGGTCAAGAGGGAATAAACGTTTTGCTTGAAGCAAGTATGCTGCACTCCATGATTCTTCTGGTAGCAGATAATCGTCAAAATTAAGGATAAAACCAATATCTGATTGAGTTAAATAACGCTCTACATTCTGATTGTATTCATGAGTATCAATCGCAAAACTTATATCTAATAGTCCATCTATTTCATTTAAATCTTTCTTGAGTTCTTCAAGTGAATATTCTAGATTTTGTTCATCTTGTGTTTCTCCGTCTAAAAGATCGCACAACAAAGAAGTCAATGCAGTTTCAAACCAAGGACGTTTTCGCACTAATCGCTTTGATACTGCTTTATCAATAGCATCAAGATGATGAATTATAAAATTAGCTGCTTTAAGTGAAATCATGGATACTTAGGGAATTTTTTTATGCTTTAATTAGTATAGTCTCAAAAAACTAACCATACCAGTTAAAACAATGTCAATTTTAGAATTTCTCATTGCCATTAATGGTAACGCTCAGTTATGGAGTGCTGATAATGTATTTCTCGGATTATTGTCCAGTAACCCACATGATCCAAATTCGATAAATAATATTCATGGAGTATACGGTGGTTATCACGGAACTTATAGTATCCGTAACTCTCATAGCTTATATGGTGGTCAACACAGTACATATAGTCCTTATAACATTTATTGCCCCAACCCTCCCTTTGTTCTTTATCAAAGTCAACCGGTTTTAGTTATCACCAGAAATGCTTATTTTCAAACTAATGGAGTACCAGTTATTGACCCTGATTTTTTATTGGGTGTTTACGCACAACTAGCAGCTTCACCACAAATGTTGCAAAGTTCCACCCCAATGGACAGAATAAATGAGTCAGCGCGAAATACAATGGAGCATATTAATAATACAGCAGCGATAGTTGCTTCTATGTTCCATTGATCAAACCCAACCAAAAACCTAATTTGAATATTTCCACAACTCACAAAAAATCTCTCTAAAACTCTCTTCTCTTCGTGTCCTTCGTTCCTTCGTGGTTCATTCTGTATTTAATTTCGCGAAAAGACGCTAAGAAGCAAAGAAAGAAATTAAAATTTAACCTTATGAATAAACTTGAGGTAAATAATCATCATCTAACAACTGACTCAAAGAATAAGGACTCTTTTCCGGTAAAATAGTTAAATCAGTCTTGCTCTCCACAAAATCAACCGCAGTTGCATAAATATTCTCTAAATCATCCTCTAACTTATTCCTTAAATTTGTAGTCAGATGATTATTCAAGTCATACCGAAAAGTTTTAACTTCCCCTATCCAGTGACGATGGTTTCTTTCATATTCTATTTGCCAAAATTGCAATAATAATAAATGAATAATAATTTGTCTTAAAAGACTTTTCACCCTCGCTAAATCTCTTTTACCCAAGTTTATTAATTCCTCAATCAAATTTTCTACATCTAGTTGATGAAACTGCTTTTGTTTTAATAACTCTATAGTCTCCTCCAACCATAAACTTTCATCACTTTCATAGAGTAGCTTTAAATCAGTAATAATTTTCATAATTCTAACCTTATCTTTTCATATCATTATAGATTCTTTTCCAGATCCCCGACTTTTTAATTTGTCATCCGTTATACCAATTTTATATGAGGTTGCACATAATTCTCAAATCCATTGATTTATCTGACTTTATCCGCGTTTATCTGCGTTCATCTGCGTTCAATTATTCTCGACATCTTATTCTATGCAGCTTCATATTAATTTGGTATTAGAACTTAAAAATAGTTTCATGTAATTATATGGTGATGTCCTCATCATGTTAGAATTGCTCCTCCCATCAACCGAGCATACCTATACTGCAATTCATCCTTCATCAATGGCCAACGTTCCAAACTAGCATCCATATCAATCACTTTTTCTGCTGCTTGTCGCGCTAACAGCAAAATATCCTCATCTTCCACCAAACTAGCCAGAGTAAAATCTGCTACACCAGATTGACGAGTTCCCATCACTTCACCAGGACCGCGAAACCTCATGTCCATTTCCGAGATAAAAAACCCATCCTGAGACTGTTCCAACACCTTTAACCGTTGTTGAGCATCAGGACTTCTGGAACTACTCATTAATAAACAATAAGATTGTGCTGCACCCCGACCCACACGACCGCGTAATTGGTGCAGTTGTGATAACCCAAATCTTTCCGCGTGTTCAATTAACATTACCGTGGCATTAGGTACATCTACCCCCACTTCAATTACAGTAGTAGAAACGATAATTTGGGTTTCATTATCCCGGAATTTGTTAATCGCCTCTTCTTTTTCTGCCGAAGTCATGCGTCCATGCAATAACCCAACTTGGAAATCAGGAAAAACACTTTCTTGTAACTTTTGATGTTCGTCTACAGCAGAACGTAAATCTAATTTTTCTGACTCTTCTACTAAAGGTAAAACTACATAAACTTGTCTACCTTGAGCAACTTCTCGACGCATTAAATCATAAGCTTGGGGACGTTGTTGTCCACTTAACATCGTGGTTTTAATTTGTTGTCTTCCTGGTGGTAATTCATCAATTTGACTCACATCTAAATCACCATGTACAGTTAACGCCAAAGTTCGGGGAATGGGAGTTGCAGTCATAGTTAAAACATGAGGTTGTTCTCCTTTTTGTTGTAACTTTGCCCTTTGTTCTACCCCAAAACGATGCTGTTCATCTATGACAACTAAACCCAAACTTTGAAAATTAACTTTATCTTGAATTAAGGCATGAGTTCCAACTAATAAAGGTAATTCACCTGTTTCTAATTGGGCATGAATTTCTCTTCTTTTCGCTATTTTTGTTGAACCTGTTAATAATTCAACAGGCAAATGTAGAAGATTAAACCAACTAACTAATTTCCGATAATGTTGTTCGGCTAAAACTTCGGTAGGAGCCATTAACGCTGCTTGATAACCAGATTGAATGGCGGCTAAAATGGCTACAACAGCAACAACCGTTTTTCCTGAACCCACATCCCCTTGAACTAAACGATTCATGGGTGTAGGTTTTTGTAAATCATTAAGAATATCATTAATAACTCTTTGTTGAGCGTTTGTAAATTTAAAGGGGAGAATTTCGTTAAATTGTTCTAATAATTTACCTGTGGGTGCAAGAATAGCACTTGTCTGAATTGCCTTAGCTTGTTTTTGACGTTGCAATAAACCAATTTGTAAATAGAAAAATTCATCAAATACTAAACGCCGACGGGCAGTTTTTAAAGAGTCGCTATCTTTAGGAAAATGAATATTAGGAATGGCATCTTTCAATTCCATTAAATTATACTTTTCTCGCAAACCTTTTGGCAAAGGATCTTTTAAATTCACTGCCGCCGTTAAAGCCGTCGTTACAGCCTGTCTGACTGTATTTGCCATTACCCCTTCTGTGAGGGCATAAATAGGAACAACTCGCCCAATAGTTAAAGAATCTATAGTATCACCTGGATCTGCCAAAACTTCTAGTTCTGGGTTATCCAAAGTTAAGCCATATTTACTACCTTTGACTAACCCACAAGCGGCTAATAAACTACCTACAGGATAACGACGTTTTAAACTTTCTTGCCAACCACGACTACTAAACCGCGCCCCAGCAAAAAATCTACTAACTTTAACTTGTCCTGTATTATCTTTAAGGATTAATTCTAAAATTGATAACTTTCTATTTTTGGGACTGGTGAAGAAATTAAATCTTTTGACAGTCGCTATAATAGTTACTGTTTCTCCTCCTTCCAATTGACTAATATTTACTTGACGGGCATAATCAATATGATCACGAGGATAGTAAAATAATAAATCTCTGACGGTATATAAATTTAACCGCGCTAAATTTTCAGCTTTTCTGATGCCAATTTCTGGTAAATCGCTGAGTTTTTGATCAATTTTTGGAGCTAATCTTTTACTAATTTCGGCTACAATTGGCGTTGTGGGATTGGGATTTTTAGATTGGTAAGTTTTGGTAGGTGATTCTGTTTCTGTTTCTAATTCTTGTTGCAGTTGGTTGAGATATCTTCTGGCTTCTGCTATTAAATGTTGTCTTTGAGTTAAGGTCAAATTGGGGTAATTGGCAAACTGCATTCCTACTTGATGCCAACGCAGTCTTTCTTTGGCAGGTAAAGCAGTGGGAAATTGACCAAAAGTTAAACATAGAAATTCACTAAAGCGGTATTGCTTACCCATTAAATCTACAAAGCCATTTTCCGCCTCAAATGCTAAGGCTTTATGTAATCTTATCCAATCAGGTGTTTCATTGCTCATTAGTCATTAGTTATTAGTTATTATTCCTCAAACCAACTAGCACGCCATGCAGCTTCAGCTTCAGCAATTTTGAGTTCTTTTTGCCTTTTTTTGTATTCTTGTCCTAGTTTATGAAGTTGTAGTAAGATACTACGAATTACTTTGCGTCTAGCTAACACTTCTCTGTCAGCAAATTCTATTTCTGCCAGACGCAGATGAATAGCCATAATCTGAGTTAGGTTAGATTCTTCGGAGTCTTCTTCATCACTCGTTTCTATAACTAAATTTAATATATTAGGAGGACTAGGTATTATATCACTAGAAGATTGTGAAGATGCTGCCGCCATCGCCGCTACTAAAACTGGTTCTGGTAATGTTTGGGGTAAAATGCCTGTTTTTTGGATAAACACATTAGCTGCTTGGGAGACTTTTTTTAAAGTTTCCTGAATTGCCTCTTCTAAATTTTGTTGCCATTGGGCTATCTCTACAGGATTAGAAGAATCTAACATTTGCGGTTGTAGGTTATTTTTCTCTTGTACTTCTATTTGTGGTTCTTCTGCCTCAGTTTCCTCTATTTCAGCTTCTGATATTGGTTCTATGGGGACAACTTCTAGCGGCTGAAGATAAATATATAACTGTGTAGCAGTTTCTTGACCTAATTTACGAATACCTTGTTGTAATTTTTGCCGTTGGTTGAGTGATAATTGAAGAAATTCGTCAGGATATCCTTGGGTACACAGATAATAACTAGCCAGAATCAGTTGTTGTTGTAAAGCTGGCCCTAAGACATTTATATATTTAACATAAGATAAGTTGAGTTCTTGGGCGATCGCTCGAACTGATTCTTCTAATTCGCCAATATCGTTTTTTATACGTTCAATTGCTCGTGCCATAATTTTCAGCGGGTAATTGGTAGTTGGTAATTAGTAATCGGTAAAATTCTTACCTATTGCCTCTTTTTGATTCCCTACTATATTAAAAATATACCCAAATTTTCTCAAATAATAATTATATATATAAAATACAGGTCAGCGTATTGCGCGTGACCTGTAAGAAAAATAGGGTTTAGCATTATGCTTTACCCCTATATCTAACTCAGAGCAAAATTACTTAGCACCAATTTGGGCAGCAACTTCATCAGCAAAGCTCATTTCTTTCTTCTCAATGCCTTCACCTAGTACAAAGCGGACAAAGCGACTAACTTGAATATCTTCGCCCACTTTGGACTTTACTTGCTTCACTAAGTCTTCTACCGAAATACTTTGATCACGGATATAAGGTTGATCTAGTAAAGTCATTTCTTTGAGGCGTTTTTCAATCCGACCTTGAACAATCTTTTCTTTGATGTTCTCTGGTTTATTGCCTAAGTCGTCCTTACCCATTTCGATGTCTTTTTCTTTGGAGACAATTTCAGCAGGTATTTCTTCTACGCTAACGTACTCAACATTAGGACAAGCGGCAATTTGCATTGCTGCATTTCTCGCCAAGTTTTGGAACTCTTCATTACCAACGGCTGAAGCAGTTTGAGCGTTCAATTCTACTAATACACCCACACGACCACCAGTGTGAATGTAGCTGTCTGCTATTCCTGCTTTGCCACTAAGAGAGAAATTAACAAAGCGCCGCACTTGAATATTTTCTCCAAGAGTAGCAATGGTTTCTTTGATAAATTCTTCAACAGTGACACTGGAATTTTCAATGTAGGGTTGAGTTAATAAAGACTCAACACTATCAGCAGTTGCAGCTTGTTGTGCCAGGTTCTTAACTAAGGCTTTAAAAGCCTCGTTACGGGCAACAAAGTCTGTTTGGCAGTTTACCTCTATGAGTACACCGACCTGACCAGCAGGCTGAATGTAGGTCTCTACTAGACCTTCTGCGGCAATACGACCACTGCCTTTGTCAGCTTTGGCAATGCCTTTTTGCCGTAACCAAGTTACGGATGCTTCGATATCGCCATCATTTTCTTTCAGTGCTTTTTTGCAGTCCATCATGCCAGCACCGGTTTTTTGGCGTAGCTCTTGGACGAGTTTTGCAGATATTTCCGCCATGTTGCCTCAATTCCTAACTAGACAGATACAACTATTAATGAATCACGATTTTCAGATTAATCCTGATTATTCTTTCTTTTTGAAACCCTGATAGAGGGTGTGTCATAACTGAATAGTGGCATAAAAGACACCGACAAAACACACCCTCAAGGATAATTAATTGCTGAGAAGCTGCTTACTCGTCGTCTGATGAGTCGCTGAACTCAGTATCATCATATTCGTACTCTTCTTCAGCGTACTCTTCGTAATCTTCTTCTACTTCTAGCTGACCATGACGGCCTTCGTAGATTGCATCTGCTAACTTGCCAACAATCAATTTAATTGATCTAATTGCGTCGTCATTAGCGGGGATGGGAATATCCACAACGTCTGGGTCACAGTTTGTATCTAACATGGACACAATGGGAATACCCAATTTTTCGCATTCTTGAACTGCGTTATATTCCCGTTTTTGGTCAACAATGATCACAATATCAGGAACTTTCCGCATATTTTTAATGCCGCCCAAGTATTTTTGGAGCTTGGCCATTTCCCGACGGAGCATGGAAGCTTCTTTCTTTGGCAATAAATCCAGTGCGCCGGTTTCTTCTCTCCGTTCTAAATCTTTGAGACGGTCTGCTCTGGTTTTAATTGTTGCCCAGTTGGTGAGCATTCCACCCAACCAACGTTGGTTAATGTAGTGAGAACCACAACGGAGGGCTTCTTGGGCAATAATTCCGGCTGCTTGGCGCTTAGTGCCAACAAACAGGAATTTTTTACCTTGCTCGGATTGAGTACGCATATAGTTATATGCGTTATCCATTAACTGGGCTGTTTGTACCAAGTCAATGATATGTACACCATTGCGAGAGGTGTAGATATAAGGAGACATTTTGGGGTTCCAACGTCGGGTTTGATGACCGAAGTGAACTCCTGACTCCATCATTTGAGCCAAGGAAACTACTGGCATATTCTGTTACTCCTATTCGGGTTAAACCTCCATCTGGGTGCATTTCTCAAGAAACACCCGAATTTCCAGATGTGCGGAATTTAGACAACTATACTAGGGTAACACGAATATGTTTAGTCGGGCGGTGGATTTTTTGTGAAAGGCAGGGGAGCAGAAGGTCAGGGGGAAATAATTATTCCAATTACCAATTACCAATTACCAATTACCAATTACCAATTACCAATTACCAATTACCAATTACCAATTACCAATTACCTATTCCCTGTTCCCTTTCTTTGGTGATAATGGAAATTGCGGATTTGTGGAGATATAGAGGAATATGAATAAGTTAAGGGTGGGTTTACTGTTTGGTGGGCGTTCTGGAGAGCATGAGGTTTCTATAATTTCGGCACGGGCGATCGCTCAAGCCCTAATTTTAGAAGAAAATGCTGATAAATACGAAGTTGTACCCTTCTACATTCAAAAGGATGGTGTTTGGCAAGCAGGAGAAGTTGCACAACAAGTTTTAACATCTGGTGTTCCCCAAGCACCTCTAACCACAACACCTAATTTATGGCAATTTCCACCAGGAACTCAAGCAGTTGATCTCTGGTTTCCCGTTCTTCACGGGCCCAATGGAGAAGACGGCACAATTCAAGGTTTACTGACCTTAATGCAAGTCCCATTTGTCGGTTCGGGAGTATTAGGTTCAGCAACAGGAATGGATAAAATTGGGATGAAAATGGCTTTTGCCCAAGCTGGATTACCTCAAGTAAAATATAAAGCTGTAACAAGGGCCGAAGTTTGGTCAAATCCTTGTGTATTTCCTAAACTCTGTGATCAAATTGAAGCCACATTGGGCTATCCCTGTTTTGTCAAACCTGCTAATCTTGGTTCATCGGTGGGCATTGCTAAAGTGCGATCGCGTCAGGAATTAGAAACAGCTTTAGATAATGCGGCAACCTACGACAGACGTATTATTGTTGAAGCTGGAGTTGTGGCCAGAGAAGTTGAATGTGCAGTTTTAGGTAACGATCACCCCAAAGCTTCCGTCATTGGTGAAATTACTTTTAACAGTGATTTTTACGATTATGAAACGAAATATACTCCCGGTAAAGCCGATTTATTTATTCCTGCCAATTTACCAGATGTGGTAACACAACAAATTCAAGAAATGGCTTTACAAGCTTTTGCATCTGTTGATGCGGCAGGTTTATCCAGAGTAGACTTCTTCTATGTGGAAGCAACGGGAGAAATTTTCATTAACGAAATTAACACTTTACCAGGCTTTACCTCCACCAGTATGTATCCCCAACTTTGGGCTAATACTGGCATACCTTTTGCCCAATTGGTAGATCAGTTAATTCAACTAGCAATGGAAAGACATTCACCTATCAGTTAAAGGAATTGGGGATTAGGAAAATGGGCAGAATTTTAGTTTTTCCTCTGATCAGAATTACCATTGATGTAATGAATGTGATGAATAATGAACAAGAGTTAAAAAAAAATACAGATAATAGAAAAACCCTAGTAAATTTCTTAAAAAAGTACCCCGGTATTTGGTTTTTGAGTTTATTCCTCATTCCTATTGGAGTTACTATTTTCGCCTATTATCAACTTAGTCATACTGACTATGTACCACAGCCACAAGCAGAAACTCCATTTATACCAGTCCAATCAACTGTTTCTACATTTACGGATACTAGCAATCCCATACCACTATGGTTAATATTGGCTGTGATTTTCTGCTGTGCTTCAGGTTCTTTCGTGATTTTCTATTTACTGCAAAACTCTAAAGACATCCAAAGAGGTAGTCAACGCCATCGCCATAATCAAAAATTTAACTCCCAAAAACGCCATCAATCTTCAAATTTCCCATCTTCTCCATCTAATAGAGAAAATTTTCTCATCATTTTACCACCTGAGAAAATCTATCCTCTGAATACTCATAGAGAATTTTTCACAGACTTATTGAATATATCTCAACACCGAGATTCACGGTTTTTCTAAAAACTTGCACAGATGAGACTTGAAAGAAAATGCCAAGTTGGCAACCAAGTTTTAATTACTTCAGTTACATTAGTGCAAGATAAACGACTTTAAGGATGTAGTTATCAGGTGTTACTACATATTCATTTTTTCCAGCTATTTGAGTCTATGCCAATATTTATTCAGCATAAACAAAGCCATTATCAGCAATTAAGTCACTATTAAACAATCATCAGATTTCACATTTGCTGCATTTGGAATATTACCTGCATATAAACACTGTCTTTTTTAAGTCAACCCCCCTAAAATAACTGGCAGTATTTATATATATTCCTAACCGCTACAGCAGCAAATGTAGAGTGGGAGATTTCAGGCTTTTGGTATGCCTCCTCCCACTCTCTTTTTCACATTAAAAGAAATTGGTATCTTGTAAAAATTGCAAAATTGCCGCATTCACCACATCAGCAGAACCTGTGGACGCATCATGATAACAATTTTGCAAAATTTGTAACCGAGAATTGGGAAGAGTTTGATGTAATTTTTCCCCATGACTGGCAGGAAACCAACTATCTTGATCACCCCATAAAACCAAAGTTGGACATTCAATATTTTTGAGATTATTTTGAATATTTTTCAGCATACTGGGCTGATTTTTTCGCAAACTTTCAATTTCTTTAGCAGCAATTTGTAATTCTTCAGCTACTTTTACTAACGTTCCCGGAATTTCAATAAATGGATAAGTAATCCAATAAATATCTTCTTCTGTTAATAACGAAGGATTATATAATACCTTACGTCTTTCTGTTCCCATGACCTCTCTTACTAAAGGTGCAAACCAATATGCAAGACGTAAATTATCAATGGCATCAATAATCTCTATTGGTGTTTGTGCCAGTAAACTCATAGACCAATGAGGTAAGGTTTCTGTAAAAATAGGGGCATTAATTACTACTAACCTTCCAATTAAATCGGGATTTATACCAGCTAATCCTAAAGAAATTAATGCACCTATAGATTCTGCCACAATGATGGGTGGTTCATCACATAAACCTTGAATAATGCGTTTTAATTCAACAATTTGATGTCCTGTTTCTTCTCGACGAGATACAGGCTTTTCTGAAAAACCAAAACATTTAAAATCACAACAAATTACTCGAAAATGTTGCGATAATGGCTCAATACTATACCGCCAATTATAACTCCAACTGCCTAAACCATGTAATAAAATAAGCGGTTTACCTGTACCTTTTTCACCATAAGCTATTTGAATAGGATAGCCTTGTGAATCAGTAATAACGAGATTTTGCCGTCCTTGAGGAAAATTATCTTGCCACCAATCTCTCATGATTTTATCAGTAAATAATTTAACCACCAGTGAACAATCGCCATAATATTCTTAGTAGTATCATAGGTATGGCTATTAAGACAATAGCAAGTAAAAATAACCCAATACACAAAACCACGATAAAGGATTTATCTGCTTCTCTGTGTTCCTGGGGAGATGTTAAAGCTTTTTCTAATAAAATAATATTGTAATTATTAGCTTTCCATGCAAAGTCAAACAAATCTCCTAACATGGGAATAGCCCCAACTAAGGAGTCAATAATCACATTCATCACCATCCAGGGCTATTTCATTCTAAATAATTGCTTGAGAGTGGTAAGACCAAAAGAAGCAAATCTTTGTGCTTGAGCCATGTTTTTAAAGTCATGAGAACGGTAAAGATTTAGAGCTAAATTACGAGCTACAGCAAAAATTTGA
>JBJTUF010000156.1:0-4644 GCA_046080565.1 Cuspidothrix sp.
TACGAAATTGTTCTCTGGTGTTGGGGAAATACCAACAAATTTCTGCTGCTGGTTGTTTTGATATTTGTTCAGCTTTTTGACTACGAATATCGGTAATAAATTTTAGCTGGTTGGTATCTTCTAGAAAACCTCTAAAAACAATTGTGCGGTTAGCAGGTAAACCATTTTCTCCGACGGTTGCTAGTTGTACATAGCGGGAATAAACCAGACTGCGGTTACGGTGTAGGGCGTGACTAATAAGACTTCGCCAAGGTGCAAGGGACATTTGTACTAAATTGAATTTGCCTCATTTTAGCGGGCAAGACTTGTACTGAGCTTGTCGAAGTATGCCCGCACCACAAGATTTAACTATCTCGAATCTTTGTAGAGATGTTTTATGTAACGTCTCTAGTTTTTTATTGGTTAGGATAACATATTTATTTTCTGTGATTTTGTCACCATAAAATTTTTAAGTTACGTAAATTATCTATTGTTTTTAATGTTCATAAATTGAGAAATTTGTGAGGAATATCTAGAAAATAAACAAAATTTGCTTTTGCTGAAATAAAAATTACAATCATGATTATAATAATTTTAGTTATTTATCACACATTATTATGAGTCCAAAACTCCAGAATTTACAGACGGGTTACGCTAAAACTCGCTTGCTGCTTGCGTTGTGGGATTTGGGAGGAATTCAGCAGAAGGTAGCTAGGGGTAAATTGACGAAGCGGATAGTGTCTAAGGGTCAGAAGATGGCGGACTATCAGGGTATTTTAGAGGATTTGGAAGCACAAGGGGCTGTTACTGTTACTAAAAAGGGTTCTGCAATTAGTTATTCTCTCACATCACCTACGGGTTTAGATGTGTTAAAGGCGGGTTTGCGTAGTGATGAGTTTGAGTTTAATAGTAATCTTGGCGCTTGGGTAGGAAATTCTTTGTTGCGGTTGTTGCGTCAGGTTGATGTTGTGGTTGCTGCGCCGGTTGTGTCTGGTGGTGGGGTGATTGGTTCTTATGAGGAGTTTAAATCTGTCGCGTTGGATGTTTATGACAAGTTAAATTATGAATACAATTTTAATAATTTAGTACCTATTTATCGTATTAGAAGAACAATAGGAGAAAGAGTAAATAGAACAGAATTTAATGATTTTCTATTAGAAATGCAAGCTGATGATATTTTCCAATTACAAGGGGGGAGTGTAGAAGATAGCGCACCAGATAAAATTGAAGATTCTGTTAGTACAGAACTAGATGGTTTACGTTGTTACGCAAGACTTTTGAAAGATTAAAGAATCTTAAATTCTAATTCAATACAAATATTCACACACCAGACACTGAGATTAATATGAATACCAACACATCTAGCATTGACCAATTAATTAAAACTCATAACCCATTTGCAGGTCATATTGTAGTGAGACCTCAAGAAATATGGGGTAAAAGTTTTCCTGATGTTCCTTCAATTAATGCCCATGCTTCTAATGCTGTATTTGATGCTATTGATAAAATTAATAAAGGTGAAAGACAGACAGTGGGTATTACCATTTCAGCAAATAAAGGACTAGGAAAAAGTCATATTTTTAGTAGAATACGTCATCAATTACACGCTAGACAAGATGGCTTATTTATTTACATGAGTAAGTATGATAACTTGAATCAAATTCAATATCAATTTCTTGAAAGTGTTACATCTAGTTTGAGAGCATTTATCAGACCTAATGTAATGCCATATCAAGAAATAGCATCAGCATTAATTAATGAATCAATGGGATGGAAACATACTACAGAACAGTATATTAGTAATGTATTTCCCAAATTATTAAAACAATCTTTAGAAAAATATAATTCAGTTGCGACAGTAGTTGAAACATTAAGAAGTTATATTGAAAAGAAAAAGCCTAATATTAGTAACCCTTATATAGTTCAAGCAATTTTATGGACACTTTCTGTCAATCATGTTAATGCTGCAAATTTCTGGTTATCAGGAAAAGAATTACCAGAAGCACACGCTAAGTTAATGGGATTACCAAATAATACCGAAAGTAACAAAGAAAATCAAGCATTAAATAATATTCGGCAAATTTTAGATATTATTAGTGATTATCGAGTTCCAGTCATTTGTTTTGATGAATTAGATAATATTAATCAAACTACTGATACTGGATTTACAGCAGCACAAGTAATTGCTAATTTATCCAAAGATTTATATACTCGCATGAAAAAAGGTGTTTTACTATTAGCAATGTATCCTGAAACTTGGAACTATGAAATCATGGCATTACCGCAAGCAGGAGCAGTAATTGATAGATTGCTTAGTGAAAAATTTACTAAAGAACCAATTCAATTAAATGGTTTAAAAGCTGATGAAATTATTGCTTTAGTGAAAACATGGTTAGAAGAATTCTATCATAAACATCAACAAATACCTCCACATCCTCTTTATCCATTTAATGAAAGTAAACTTAGAGAACTTGGTAAAAGTAAACCTACTGTTAGAGCAGTTTTAAAATGGTGTGCAGAGAATTTTGTTAAAAAAGAAACTATTAGTAATGATAATGATGATATACCAGGAGAAGATAAAGAAAAAATAGATTATAATGCTGTTAAACCATTCTTTTTAGCTGAATTAGTACATCTCAAAAATCTTAATGATTCATTATTAGATAATGAACAAGAAATTTCTAAAACTCTAAAGTCTTGTTTTGAAAGATTGATAGGTGAAACCTTAGAAGGTGTAACAGTTGAAAAAGTTGAAGAGTTTACGAATGACAACCATCTTGATTTTAAAATTATTGGTAATCAACAACAAGTAAAAATTGGAGTAGATGTTTTACAACAGTCGGGAGGTGTTGGTGTTACAACAGCTTTAGGTAAACTAATTGATTATAAAAGGTTTGATTTAACTCGTGGTTGTTTGGTACGTTCTAAGAAAATAGGTAATAATGCAACAGCAGCTAGGGAAAATTTACGAAAACTTTTAAAAGAACAAGGAGGAGAATGGGTGAGTTTACAATTTCAAGATATTAAACCACTTTTAGCAATATTTTCTGTATGGGAAAATCGTGATAGCTATGAATTAACAGAAGATCAACTTCTTGGATTTATTAAACAGAGAAAAATTGTAATTACAAATCCTCTCATTAAAGAAATTTTAAGTGATCCTTCTGGTCAAGAACCTGATAATTTAACTGATGATGGCTTACCTATTAGTATTCCTCAAAGTGCTGATAATAGCGATGATATTAAATAAACTAAACATCTAATGCAAAAAAATGAATCATTCTTTTTCACTTCCTACAGCTTTATGTTTACCTGTCCCTGATATCGAAGCACTAATTCAGGGAAGAATAATAGTAGCTTTACCTGAAATGTTTCTTCGTTCTGGACAAAGATTTTATCTTTATCCTGTACAAATATCTACAGTAGAAATTAATAAATACTACCGCACAAACTTTTTACCGATTGCTAAAACTGCATGGAAAAAATTTTATAGCCTAGGTAGTTTATTAGAACCAGAACAACTAAGTTTAATTGAAACTAACAAACAGTTACAATTACCTTTATCTCAACATAATGTTTTAATTAAAACATGGGCTAAATGTGAACTTTGTCAAATGCTAGATCACACTAAATCTTTAGATATTTTATCTCAATTAACTATCTGGAAACTAGAAAGATTTACGGAAATATTACAAAATCGTCCGCATTTTTTCCTGACTTATTTGCGCGTTTATCATTTAGATAAACCTTATGAAATTACCGCTATTCCTAACATTGAAGATAAACTAGGAAAATTTGTAGGTTTACCTAATATTTCTGTATCTGAAGCTAAACCTGTATTAAGTGATCAGATATTTCTGCAACGTAAACAACAATTACAAAACCTAGAACCTCCCCTACATACTGAACTGGAAGAATTGCAAAGTGCATTATCGCAAATAGCTAAAAATAACCCAGCAGCAAAACAGTTAGAAAATGAAATTAATATATTTTTAGGTTGGAGTAATGCACAAACTACAAATACAATAGATGCTGATTTAGCTTGGATAAAAATAATTGCTAATGTGGGTAATTCTAGTGATGGTAACGAATTTGAAAAATTAGTTCGCAAAAGTTTAATCAAATTGGGTTTTTCTTGTTCTAATACAAATCCTCAAGCTAATCTAGGTCCCGATAAATTAGGTGGTCCTGGTGGTTTAGACTTTTATTGTGAGTATCCTTATCAAGTAGTAGGAGAATGTAAAGCTACTAAAACAGAAACAGTTCATGATGGTACAGCAGCACAACTTGTAAAACTGGGATATAAACATTTACAACAAGAATATAATAATTGTATCAAAATTATTATGGCTGCTGGTGAATTAATAAAACATACTGAATTAACCACAAAAGGAAATCAAATGAATGTTATTCGTCCAGAAACTTTACAAAGATTAGTTGAATTAAAAGCAAAACATCCCGGTTCAATAGATTTATTCAATTTAAAGCCATATTTAGAAAAAGAACCATTTGGGGAAGCATCTAATGCTGACAGGGGGACAAGAAGGAGAAAAAGCTTATGTAGTAAGAGATACAGAATGTGGGAGCAAAAAAAGATAAGTAATAAATAGTAAATATGAACTAACAGAGTAAAATGATAAGTGAAATATACCAGAAAGTGTTAGA
>JBJTUF010000157.1:0-6293 GCA_046080565.1 Cuspidothrix sp.
ATTGTTGTTTGTCTCAAGCAGGACAAGCTGCAACATTTCACATAGATCATATTATTCCAGTTGTGGCTGGTGGTGCAACAACATCTGATAATTTAGCTCTTGCTTGTGTGTCATGTTCACTTCGTAAGTCTGCTAGACAAACTGTAACAGATCCAGAAACACAAAAAGAAGTATCTATTTTTAATCCTCGTCAACAGCTATGGACAGAACACTTTCGCTGGGATGATGTGAGAGTGGTAGGATTAACAGCTACAGGAAGAGGAACTGTTGAAGTATTGAAAATGAATCGTGAGATGATGTTAGCAATTCGACAAGAAGAGGAATTACTTGGCCGTCATCCACCATTTTAAGTTGTAGGTTACAACTTACAAAGCAGTTTCGCTATTTGGAGTTTTTGGTGTTGCTGATAGCTGTAAAGACTCGTGAGAAAGGGATTCTAAAAATTCAACTGCTTTTACTAAAGATTCTCCTGGTAGTTGTTCCAGTAGTGTAATTGCTCTTTGGCGAATTTCTGTAGGTGCAGTCATCGGTAAGCTGACCTCATTTACATATACGTATAGCTTAAATTTTAACCCAATCAGATTGAATATGGTTAAATAATTCTCATCCAGTAGGTTGGGTTGAGGAACGAAACCCAACATTGTCAGCAATCAACATTGATAAGAATTTGTTGGGTTTCACTTTGTTCAACCCAACCTACATCATCCCCAAATTTTCCCCAAATTAACCACCAACCCAGGTAAAACATCCTCACCAGACAACGTTAATGGGAAGTTTAAAACCTCCACCTCTTGTCCAGGACGATAGATTTCTACTTCCTGTTTTTTCCGATTTATTAACCAACCTAAACGACAACCATTTAATATATATTCCTGCATTTTCTCCTGAACTTTTTTCAAATTATCCGATGGTGACATAATTTCAATAGCAAAGTCAGGACATAAAGGAATAAACTTTTCCTTTTGTTCTTTAGTCAACCCATCCCAACGAGATTTTTCTACCCAAGAAACATCAGGAGAACGGTCAGCACCATTTGGTAATGTAAATCCTGTGGAAGAATCAAATACTTCCCCTAGTTGGGTTGTTTCGTTCCATGATGCTAGTTGAAATATTAAATTAACATTGCTTTTTCCTGTTTCTCCTCCCGTGGGTGGCATAATAACTAACTCTCCTTGGGTGTTGCGTTCTAATTTTAAATCCGGGTTTTCTGTACACAGTTGGTAAAATTGCTCTCTATTTAGTTTGATAATGGGATTGAGATTTAATGTTAGTGATGTCATATTAACTACCCTCTTTAATCTCAAAAGAATCAATCATCTTTTCCACCACAGGCCAGAACTTATCATAATCTTTTTCTGGGGCTTTATAAATAATATAATACGCCTTCTTAAAACTCATCGTCCCCCGTTCCAAGACTTTTAATTTACATCCATCTTCTTGACGGGTGAATATTATTTGATATGCGTTATTCTTGTTTAATTTTGTGCCAGCATTCAATGCGCTAACTGAATTAGTTGTATCTTGAGTAATTCTATTTAAGGCGATATTTTTATATTCAGCTAGAGACAATGCTTTCCCTAAATCAGCAATATACACACTTACCTCTAAAGGACAATTATTTTGTGTATTTTGATATTTGCGAGATAATTTTACTTTTTCTTCCTCATCTGGTTGGGCAGTTGTAGCTGTCCATTTATCAGAATGTTTAATGCTAAACCCTATGTATTTTTGTTTATCAACATAGGTTTGAGTTAAATTTTCATCTTTTGGTTCTGTGATTATTGTCTCTTGAGGTTGAGGTTTTTCTTGATCAGAATGAAGTTGATTGATTTTTTTATCTTTGGTGTCTTTGATTGTTTTTTCTTGGGGTTGAGGTTTTTCTTGACCAGCTTTCCAAGAACGGACAATATTAAAACTAAGAAACCCAAAAGCTAATGCTGTAGACATTCCCGCAATAATGACAACTTTACGTGATAGTAGTTCTTCATTAATTATCTGAGTATTTGATGATTCTGGATCTGGTGTAATTGTGATCACTTCTGGTAATGTTAAGACTGTGTTTACCACACTTCCTAACATTTGTTGAGAAACTAATAGTAATCCAGGTTTTTCTGTGGTTATAGGATTAACATTCAGATTTTCATGACGAGGTATTCTTTGGACAGGATGGGGAGGTGCTATTTTTTGTAATGCTTCTAATGCTTGTGTACCAGTATTGTAGCGTTTTGCCCACTGAGGATGTACCATGATATCTATCACATCAGCTAATTCCTGACTGAGTTTTTCATCGGCAAAATTCCGCCAAATAAATTTATCTGTTTTGTCATCTATAGTAATATATTGTTGGCGACGTACATCAGGATGTATCCCTGTTAAGGCTTCTATACCAATCATACCCACAGCATAGATATCAGTGGTAAAGGTAGGAAAACCACTTTTTTGTTCCATAGGTGTGTAAGGTTCAGAAGTCATCACTACAAGTGATTTTATCCGTTTGGCTTCAGTCATATCTTTAACTGAACCAAAATCAATTAAAAATAGTTTCCCGTCTTTTTTGCGTCTGATGATATTTTCTGGCTTAATATCTCTGTGAATTAAACCTTGAAGATGAACAAATGCCAAAACATTAACAATATTATATAATATTTCCCAGACTTCATCATTGCTGAGTCGTTTACTAGGAATCAATTCTTGACGTAACTCGTGACCTTCTATATATTCTTCTACTATATAAAATTCCTGTTTAGCTATCAAGGATAATTTTTTATTGATAATAATATATTCTTTTAGTTTGGGAATTTGAGGATGATTTAATTTTTCCAGGTGTTGAGCTTCTTTAGCAAACAGTTCTTTAATTTTTCTAAATTCCTGACGGTTTAATTTCTTGTCCTGGTTAGGTTGAAGTTGTTTAACTACACATTTTTGATTATCATGATCTAAATCTTGGGCTAAATAAGTTTTACCAAAGCCACCATGACTTAATTCGCTAATAATTTCATAGCGTCCTTTTTTGCCGGGAATGATTTTACCAACTAAGTTTTTGCTGAGGGAAGGTAACATAATGTTGTTAATTAAATTGAAATTTTCTTGATTTTTGCTGATTTGTGTTACCAGTACGAGACTAGGAACGGGTAAACTTACGGAAGAAGGAAGGCGTATTTTATGAGATGACTGAATCTACTGATGCTACTGATTTGGTGCAAAATATAGTTAGTCAAAAATGGTTATTTTTAACTTTACCTGTCAGTATGTATTTAGACAAGTTCTATTGTGATGGATATAATGAAATTTACTTATAGTTTACCAGTAGCTTTAGTCTGTGCTTTTGTGGTAGTTGTTCAGTCACAAAAGGCGATCGCTTCTATTCCCCAGCAAGTTCGGGATATTGCTGACAAAATTACAGTTCGCATTGATGGGGCTGATACTGGTTCGGGAATTATTATTAAAGGTGAAGGAAATACTTACACTGTTCTCACTTGTTGGCACGTAGTTGACAAGAGAGGAAATTATACTGTGAAGACTGGAACTGGTAGAACCTACCAAGTTAATTACAGCACGGTTAAACGAATTGGTAATATAGATTTGGCTGAGTTCCAGTTTACCAGTAACGAAAATTATCGCCCTGTGGAGATTGGTAACTCTAGTCAAGTGACTGCTGGGAGTACGGTTTATGCCTTTGGTTGGGCTGCACCTGACCAGGTAAGTAAGGGGCGGGAATATGTGCCGTTAGAGACAACTGCAAGGGTTGTGAGTCAGCCTGTGGATGAGTATGCTTTAGTTTTAATTAATACTGTAAAACCGGGTATGAGTGGGGGTCCGATTTTAGATGAACAGGGGCGTTTGATAGGGGTAAGTGGACAAGCTAGAACTGATGGGAGAACGGGAGCTATAGATTTTTTAGGGATTCCGGTTAATACTTATAAACAGGTTGCATCAGCATCAGATAGAAATAGAAATGTACCAAGGACAAATACTAATCAACAACCAGTTACAGGGGTTGCGGTTTCTACAGGAACAACAAAGAAAGCTGAAGAATTCTTCAAACAAGGGGAGGAGAAGTTTGAAAAATCAGACTATCAGGGGGCTATAAATAGTCTTACAGAAGCTATTGGTTTAGATTCTAAATATGTGGAAGCCTATTCTCTCAGAGGTTCTGCTTACTCAAATATTGAAGATAACAAAAAAGCTACAGATGATTGGCAAAAATCAGCAAACTTATTTGCTGCACAAGGTAATAATTCGGCATCAAAACGTGATCAGGGTCGGATTCGTCATTTGTCGAAAGATTATCAAGGTGCGATCGCTCTATATAATGAAGCTATTCGCCTTAATCCGAAATATGATCGAGCATAGAACAATCGGGGGGCTGCTCGTTATTTGTTAGGAGATAAGCAAGCAGCCCTAGCAGATTTCAACCAAGCTATTAAACTTAATCCTAACTATGCCTATGCTTATCATGGAAGAGGAAATACTTATGCTGATTTAGGAAATAAGGTTCAAGCTATATCTGATTTACAGCAAGCAGTGAAACTTTATCAACAACAGGGAGGAAATCAGGAGTGGCTTCAAAAAGCACAAGAAACAATCAGAAAACTTCAGGAATAACTATAAATGATTGAACAATTTTATTTACTATTAATTATCCTCTTATAAACTTCCCTAACTAACCAATCTGCAACCACTTTCTGAAAATCACGATCATTCATATAACGGACAAAAATCGCTTCATTTTGATCAACTCTCTCCACAAACAAAGACTCTAACATCTGACTAAAAAGCAAACCAAATTTATCAGCAGAATTTACCCGTGCAGCTTGTTGTAATTCATCGGAATTGGCAGCAGTTTCCACAATTTGATCAAAAAATAATTGATCCGCTTGATTAAAATCTGTACCAAAACGATTATTAATAATATCAATTAGCTGTGATAATTTAACAGTATTTTCTCTAGCAATACCTGTTCCAATATCCTTTGGTCCGTCCAGAGGATGAGCATTACTTTTCCTTAACTCTATTGAACCTTCGCTAATTTTCTGGAGACGGTAATATTCTAGCTGGACTTCGCTATCAAAATCATATTGTGCTTCCTGGGGACGGCGTGGCAATTTGGGTGATAGGTAACGCAAAAAAATGTAAAGTCGTTCTAAATCAGAATCTTGGTAGGGTATAACTTGACTCAAAAAACTGTACAAATTGCGAAAAGCTGTGAGTTTTTTCCGCCATAGTTTAGCTTCTTCTGGTTTCTCGTTATTAAAAGCACGAAAGCGATCAACTGCTGGGTCTAGTGCTGCATTCATCCCTTGATGATCCGCCGGACTTTGACGCTGTTTCGGTTTAAAATAAATTTCGCAAAACCTTTCTACTTCTTCACGCAGATATATTCCTAATGCGTCCAGTTCGCTCTGGATTTGGTACAGTTGTTGCGGGTCTGCTTCTGCTCCTAATTCTGCTCCTTCATAAAACTGCTCAAATGCTTGGCGAATCTCTTCTCTGTCGTTTTGTGGACTTTTTCAGCAACCCCTACTTACACTTTTTTTTCTCACTTGTTGGCGCGTAGTAGACAAGAAAGGAAATTATACTGTAACAACTGGATATGGTGAACCCTACCATGTTAATTCCAGTACGGTTCAACGAATAGGTAATATAAATCTCTATCGAGGTAGAAGGAATAACAAGTTAACGCGGATAAACGCGGATAGACGCAGATGAATTTGTAATTAGTCTGAAAAACGCTGTAAATTTTTCCTATTTCCTGAGTCCCCATCCTGATTGTTGGGCGCTGCATTCATCCCAACTTAAACTTCTACAGACACATGAGAGACAACCTTTCTCTCCCACTTACCTTCCAAGGTTGATCTTAACCCATCCTGTTGATGGGGCTGACCATAATGTTCTGATGTAAAAATTTTTTTAGCCAGTTTAGCCAAAATGGGTTTTGGAACTTCGGCAGTGTGACGCTGGGTTAAAACGGGCATTTCTTGCCAACAACTACGACAAAACCAGTAGCTTTCAGAACCACGGATGTGGTGTAAAAGAGAATCCGTACAACAAGGACATTGAGGCATAATGGGTTCACATCCTTTTATTAAAAGTCGTCGGGTAATAAAATTCTTATGTAATCACTAAGAAATACTTATGGCTATTTTTTGAAGCTTAACTCTTAAATATGAGGATATTGTGAAGATATTTACAAAAAAAATATATTATGTAATATTTCGCCATATTATCCCTATATTTGTTTACAATCCTATCTCCAACTATCCTCAATTTGGACTATATTAACTTTTGGATCT
>JBJTUF010000158.1:0-10363 GCA_046080565.1 Cuspidothrix sp.
ACCAGCCAGAGTGGATGTCTTCGACCATCAGTCGTTCTGAAGTCTTCCAATTGCCGCAGATGTTCAATCAGAGAACTACCCATAATTTTCTCCTCTCAACACTTGCTATTTTACCTGTTTTAGGGAATGAAACAGCCCTGCATCAACAGTACCGCAGCTTTCTACAGAGTGGATATAACCTTTAACCTGGAAAGACGGTGAAATATTTGCACTTAAAAAGTTTTGACTTTCACAAGTTAGATTATCCATAATAAATTCTCAAATTTTGGGTTTAGGTTAACACATCTGAATCATAATTAGCTGGATTCCCCTTCATGGCTTGATAATTTCAAATTACTATAGGAATTTGAGGAACTTGTGAGGAATTATCAAGCAGCCAAAAGCAAACTTATGTTAATAGTCCAGTTATTTTTGCTATGATTAGTTATATAATTATCTGTACTGATACACAAAACTTAGATTAACTTAAGAGGCTGTTTTATGCCTGAAGTGAATTATCAACAACCAATTAATAATGCTGCTACTATTTTAGAAGAATACGCAGCCGGAAAACGAGATTTTGAAAGAGCAGAATTAGGTGATGCTGATTGGCAAGGTTTAGATGTAAAAGGTGCTAATTTTAGCTATGCTGATTTCAGTAAAGCTAATCTTAGCGGCACGAAATTGCGCGGATGTGATTTGAGTTTTGCTGATTTAAGTGAAGCTAATTTAGTAAATGCAGATTTGCGAGGCGCAATGTTATTTTCTGCAAATTTGCGTCAAGCTAATTTGCGGGGGATACAATTAGAAAAGGCAGACTGCGATCATAATACCCATTTTCCGCCAGATTTTGACCTTATTGCAGCAGGTGTAAACATGAATGAACCATCTGTATAGTTAATGACGCGCTTATGATGATACATAGTTATTGATTATTTGATAGTTTTAGCGGTTTAACCATAATCACTCACGCCACGCTAGACTATCGAAAAATTGCTGAGTTGCAAAAATCAATGTATGCTAAGTTTTATGAAGATTTAATAATTGGCAGTAAACAATATGGTTCTTGAACTCTCTCCAACAGTCAAATTTTGGCTGAATTTTGGTCATCCAGTCATCATGTGGGTATTATTAGCACTTTCTTTATATGCTGCTTACTTAGGTCTACAAGTACAGCGCACCAGAAATGCTCAAGGAGAAGAAAAGAAAGAACTAATTAAAGGCCGCTACACCATCAAACACCACCAAATAGGTTCTATTATCCTAGCTTTGATGGTAGCAGGTTCAATTGGTGGTATGGCTGTTACCTACATTAATAATGGTAAGTTGTTTGTCGGCCCTCATCTTCTTGCTGGACTAGGTATGACAGGTTTAATAGCTTTTTCCGCTTCCCTATCTCCGTTTATGCAAAAAGGAGCAAATTGGGCGCGAATGACTCATATACTCTTAAATTTTGCTATTTTAGGACTTTTCTTTTGGCAAGCTTTTTCTGGAGTGGAAATTATTCAGAGAATTCTCACTAAAGCATAAATTTCGCAATTTATCACAGTTTAATTAAAATAGATAGTGCGGGCTAGATGCCCGCATAAATTCGGAAAGTGATACAACTCATAGTTTACTGATACTACTGTTACCTATTTCTTCACTTTCTTCCGTGGGAAAGGTATATTCAGAGATTGATGAAAATCTTTTTGTACTTTATGTGTGAGACGATGGGACACTTGACGGACAATTTGATTGAGGATGCGATCGCCTGTAGACTGAATTAAAGAACGTGATAAGCGCTGCATAAATCGGGGAAACTGCAACTCCACAACCAAATCCAACTCCCATTCTACTCGTGTAAAACCATCCCCATCAGGTATTAAACGAGTTAATGATTTGTAATCCACTTCATAACCAGGTGCTTGGTAATTAGGTACAGGAATAGTCCGAATTTGAAATTGACGTTCTGGGAATTTCAACAACTCCAAACCAATCTTTGGTTCAACATCATAACCAAAAGCACCAAATTTACCTACAGCTAAAGCATAACTATTTGCATCTAAAGCTTCTACCTTCATTGGTTCTGCACAACGACCAAACCATTCACTATGAGTATTAAAATACTTCTCTACCTTCTCCACACCCGCATACATTTCCATACAATCTTGATAATTTCCATAAAATTTCGTTGATTTAAGATAATCTTCCTCAAAAGTACAGTCATCTACTATTTCCCAAGACTTATATCCACTATTCTTTGTAACCATAAATTTTTTGTTTTTCTATATTTTCAAGTTTGTCTATATTAATGATTCCCGAATTAAGGAGTTTTTTTCCCATCAAAATTGAATTTTTATCAAAATCTCAATAACTTATCCTTAACTTCATAATTGTGAATCCTAGTTCATTTTTGATAACCCATGGTCAATTTACCTCTAAACCACCTAGCCCTCCTCAATATTGCCTTTTAACTCTCATGGTGATAGCGTTGACCATTATCCTACAATAGTTGATATTGTAGCTAAACAATGGAATACAGTCATCATCGCAATATTACTGATATTATCAGATTAACCAAATCCAAAGGTAAGTATTTCTGATTAGTCAACACAAATCATCGAAAGGAGTAGAATTCTGAATAGCTTTCAACTTAAAGGTGTAGAAAAACTTATTCTTCCCTTAGCCTCACTTTTAGGCTTTGTATATTTGTTTCAGTGGTATGTTTTTGGCGATATCTCATCATCTCCCGAACCTATATTTACCAACAAACAGCCCCCCTTAGTCATGAAAGGAGGAGATCCTTACATTCGAGCCTTGATGCGAACTATATCCGCTAGTGAAGCTAGTGGCAATCGTCCCTATTCCCTCCTCTATGGTGGTGAACAAATTAATGATCTCAGTCGTCATCCAGAAAAATGCGGCACCATCCTTACTGGCCCAAATACAGGTAACTGTTCCACCGCTGCTGGGCGGTATCAGATTATTAATACCACCTGGTATGAAATCGCTCCCCGTTATCACCCCAAACCTACATCAATGATGTTTTGGAATAGTTATAGTTTTGAAGCCGAATATCAAGATACTGTAGTTTACCGTTGGTTAAATGATTCCCAAGTTTGGGGAGTAGATATCTCTAAACTGTTGCGGCAGAAAAAAACCAATGATGTTTTACGGAAACTTTCCCCCACTTGGACAAGTTTAGGATACGGTATAGAAACTAATTCTGTTAGTCCTTCCCTGCCTAAAATTTATCAGCAAATGCTCCAGGAAGAACTACAACAAAATACCCCAGTTCAGACTACATACTAACAGATATAAGACTAAATCAATCTGCTATAACTTTCTGTTTTGCTTTTGCGGATACAGGAATAAATACTTTTGTTTGATTAGGTTTTATCAATTGCAAACCATCTAAATTTTGCAAACACTCTAAAGCTGCTTCCCGAATCATCACTTCTTTTTCCTGACTTAGTAACAGTTGCAAACAGTCTATAATATCTTGTTGTATTGCTTTGTCAATTTGCTTACGATTAATCAGCATATTCAATTGGCGCATACCCATAAACCGTTTTAAAGGATCTTTTTCGGTTAATTTAACTAACAAATTTTCCACATAGTTTTCTTCTTCATTTCCCTGAAAACTGAATATTTGCCACACCAGTAAAATCAAAGTTAATAGCGTTCCCAGACCTTGGAAAATAGCGCCAGCAGCTAACCAATGACTAGGACTATCAACCCAAATTGCTAATGTCATATAGGTTATAACCGTTGCCATCCCACCAGCAACCACAGAATAAGCAAAACGGTTGTTAGTGCTACTCATCAGCTTACGGATTTCTAGCCAGCGTAATTGCCAGTTCCATTGTTGCATGGAGTAACTAAATATCATTATCCCAATACCAACAACAACAGCTAACAATAATTGCCAATTCCAAATCACCATACCGACAATGATTGTTAACAGTCCTAACAAAACACCTGGTTCAGAGAAATGTTGAAAAATCCGCTGTGTTGGTTTTCCTGTCCTAATATCTGATGTCTGATTGATGAATTGTCGCCAAAAAGACAGGGCTTCTTTCACCATATTTACTTACCTGATTACAAGATTATAAATGTATAGTTTTTGCTAATTTTGAGGATGAAATCAGGAATATTTCACCCCTGATTAGAATTCTATTTATCCTGTAAACGGATATCAATTACAGACGCATTGAAATTATAGTTAAAACCTTCTAATTCAAAAGGCATCCCAATTTTGACTTTGTTATTACCCAGAACTGGGCCATCTTTAGTTACTGTCGCCTTATCTTCTAAAGTCAAAATAAAATCCGTACTAAAGTTATTGCTTCTAGGATCTGGTAATTCTTTGATAGAACCATCTGGTTGAGTTGCAGTCACCATTCTCTCCAACTGCTGAATAGATTTAATCCCAATCTGACCATAGGGTTGATTCCGAATAATCACATTGGTTTTACCACCTTGTTTCAATCCTTGTTTAAACAATTGTTCAGGATTACGAACATTCAGTCCACGCACTACCAAATCTACCTCAATGGGGACTGTTTTTGCACCCACTTGAGCCACAGAACCGGAAGTGCCAGGAAAAATAAATATACCTACTATCACCAGTAAAATTACTAATGCAGCACCTAAATCTAGTAGGTTTATTTTACCAAATAAGCGACCTTTTGTATCTAAAATAGCCATAACTCAGGTTTGGATAATTTGTAATTCACTTTTTCACTTAGGTAATTGATTGTACCAGCAGGTTTTTTGGGGTGATCTACAATCTTGATCACACAACTAACACCAAGCAGGTCAATGTTATGGTTATGCGATAGTTTATCATGATTGCAAGTAGTTTCCAGCCATAGTAGCAGTAAGTGATTCCTATTGACTATTTTCAGCATCTTGAATTGAAAATGCAACTTAGGTTCTTCAAAATTCGTCCTGTAATTTTAAGTTGTCACACCCATCTCATCCCATCACATTATGATTAAATGGCAAAGATTTTCCCAAAATTACCCTTTATGGCAACGACGCTGTTTATATCCGTTAATTTCTGTAACTATTGCCTTGACTATATGTCTGGTTACACCTGTAGCAACTAAAGCTATAGATTTATTACCGCTTCTCTTACAGGGTGTACAAGTCTTTAACCTATCTAACATGTCTGATCGTCAAGAAGTTGAATTTGGCAGACAGATGAACCAGGAAATATCTCAAGAAGTCAGAATTTCTCGTAATTCGCAGCTAAATCGTTATTTGGAAGACATAGGTAGACGTTTAGCACCCAATAGCGATCGCCCCAATCTTACCTATACTTTCCAAGTAGTTGAAGATCCTGCCATTAATGCCTTTGCCACCACCGGAGGTTTTCTTTATATGAATACAGGTCTACTCAAAGCAGCAGAAAATGAAGCCGAAGTAGCTAGTGTCCTAGCCCATGAAATGGGTCATATCGAAGGTAAACATTTAATCAAACAAATGCGACAACAAGCTATCACCAGTGGTATAGCTAGTGCCACAGGTTTAGATCGTAGTCAAGCCGTAGGTCTTGGTGTACAACTAGCCCTGAATCTTCCCCGTAGTCGTAAAGACGAATTAGATGCCGATAAAAGAGGCTTAAAAATTCTCACACGAACTGGTTACGCTCCCTCAGCAATGGTTTCTTTTATGCAAAAGCTACAGGGTAGTAGTTCTGTCCCCACAATTTTAAGTACACATCCTGGGACAGATACCCGCATTAGAGAACTTCAAAAACAGATTAAAAATCTATCCAGTAATAAAAATAATGGTTTAGATAAAGCCGCATATCAAGCTAAAATTAGAGCATTATTGTAAGAATGCTCTATTACTTAAATTAGTTATCTATTTTAGGCTCGTTGTTTGTGACGGCGGCTACTTAAATCGTAGGGTTGAATAACTGTCATTGCTTCTTCCCACGCCAGAGTCCGCACAGCACGACTAAACACATTAGCTTGATAAACCAATTTATTTGTAATATCTAACCCCGTCAACCAACCACTACGGGGATGATAAGCACCAGTATCAATATCTATCCATCCCTGTCCTTGTGCTAAATTACCAGGAGGAACACCAGGTAAAGTAAAAGTTATTGTGTGACCAACAATAATCCACTTATCGGGAAAATATGGTTTATTCATACTGTGAAATTCTTCTCTAATCCAGCAAAGCTGATCTGCTGTTTGTTCTTCTACAGTTTTCTTGGGATCAACACCAGCATGAGTTAACCAAAAATCCCCTAAATCTAAATATGTTGGTAAACTCTCAAACCAGTCTAGATGTTCCTGCGGAATCATTGCTGATTGATAACTCGCAACCGTAGCCTGACCTCCACTGTACAGCCACGCCTGCATATTTGCTGATGCTTTATCTCTGCCAGTTAAGATATTTAACAACATCTGCTCATGATTACCTAATAAACATAAGTAATCATTGTCTTTAACAAACTCTACTACTTGCGCGCTTTGAGGCCCACGATCAATTAAATCTCCTAAAAAATAGATTTTATCTTCTGATGTAGGGCTTATTTTTTCCAACAGTAACATCAAGCCTTCATAGTGGCCATGTACATCCCCAATAACAACCCGTCGTTGACTAACTTCGCTCATTTGCTTCTAGCTTAAATGAATTAGCTCCAGATTTCTACTACTTTCTTTGTCTACTTTTGGTTAAAAAGATCAACAAAATTTGAGTAAGTTATGATTTATTTAATAATTGTCTGGGCATTTGGTTAATTTGCCAAGCTCTCAGATCAGCTAATAGGTCAAAATTTAATAGATATCTAAGAATACTATTATACATTAATTTCTATATTTTTAGACTCAAAATTAATATTCCTCTCAAACATCTAGCTTTAAACATCTTGTAACAGCCAGAATCCACTGTAAGTCATTCCTGAGTCATCTGGTTGCACTACTAAAAAATGTAGCCCATGACTGACCTGTTTCCTTTGTTGATATAACTTGCCAGCAGCAGTAACTTCCGCATCTGCAAAAGTTGCCAAAATCCACCTATCTATCAAACCACATTCTAAAACTAACCCATCAAGATCCCCGGCAATGTAGTTTAACTGCACAGGATTACTTTCCTCTAACCACTGCGCTAAACTTCTAGATTTTCGCCCGCCATAAATAATTACACCAGGTATAGCTACTGTTGAAGCTATACCTAAATTAATTGGTTTAAAAGATTCGGGTATTTGTAAAATGGGAATTGGACGCTCTGCAAATTCATCTACTATATCACCAGATGGAATTGTCCCAAACCGCCACTCTTCACCCCAGAGATTTTCCGGTAGTGGTAATGGTGCTGGTTTATCTATTTCTATAGGATATTGTTTCGCTGCCAACCACTGTTTTAGTGCTAAAGTTCTTCGAGTCCCTCCAACATTAATACCTAAGCTATTGGCCGCAAGTGTGATTAACCTTAATGACTGAGGGCGAAATACCTGAATCATATCTGGTAAATTATTACCACCTGCCAATTGTAACTGTTGAGCAACCCACTGAGAACTAGCTTTTGCTTGAGGACAACTAGCCACAAACTCAAAATTGCGCGTTTGATCACAAATTAATAGTTCCCACAATATTTCCTTTTTGTCATTTTGCAGCGGAATACGGTAAAAATCAGCTTGCCAAATCAAACTCATGAGACATCTCCATAAAATAAAACAAATTAAATCAGATTATAAACGGTTTAATATTTAACTAAATTCGCTGCATATTCTAGTGCTGCTGCTACTGTGGAAATTTTACCTTCAGCCTGAGCAACACCAATTTCCATAAGTAATTCACCTACTAATGGAGAAGCAGGAATTTTTAACACTGTCATAATTTCTTTACCACTGACCAAAGGCTGAGGATGTGCAACCACGTCATTAGGATTAAGATAACGCTCGATTAAGGGCTGGTATGCAATTAACATACTTTCCTCAAACATTCCTTTAGTTACAATATCATTTGCTAAAGCTAGTACCAATACAACTGGAAATAAAATTCCCATTTCCCGAAACAGAAAATATTGTTGTCGGACGGGTATATCTACCGCTTTTATTTCCGCAAATAATCTTAATGCCGTCGTTACACCGCGAATTTCTGCCCGACTATAGGTCAATTCCTGGAGTTCAATTTCCGCAACTTCTGGTTGAGAGTGAACTAAACAGGCTAATTTAGCCACACTTAACCAAGAAGTTTTGATAGTATCACGCACATCATTTGTTAACTGTTGTGCCAATGTATGCCACTTATTACCAAGTACAGAAAAAGCTTCATCAACCGCATTTAACTTGATAAAACTGCTATCAGTACCATTTTTAAATAAACTACTCAAAACACCATCTTGCCAAGCTTGTTGTAACCATAATGTCCCTTGGGAACAGGCCAGTAAATAACCAATTTCTACCCGGACTCTTTCTGCTGCTACCTCAGTAATACTGCTTGCTAAACCGCGAATTGTTTCCTGAGTATTTGGTTCAATAGTGAAATCAAGTTGAGCAGCTTGACGATAAGCCCGCATTAAGCGCAAAGGATCATTTTGGAGATTGACAGGTGATATCATCCGTAAAATGCCAGATTCTATATCCTCAAAGCCATACAGAGGATCAATAATTTCCTGATTATGGGGATTATAGGCGATCGCATTAATTGTAAAATCTCTCCTATATAAATCTGTCATCAAATTATCACCCTCCAACTGTGCAAAATCAGCCGTACCCATCGGAAATACCACACGGGCAATTTGCCTTTTCGCATCCAGCAACACAAAGCCAGCATCATACCGTTGGGCAATCTTTTTCGCCACCTTCACCGCATCCCAGGGAATAATAAAATCCAGATCCACATACTCACGCACCCTGCCCAAAATTGCATCACGCACCGCACCACCAACCATATAAACAGGTTCTGGCAGACATTCCAGACTAAAAGGCCAATTTTTGGCAGCTAGACGAGAACCAAAACATTCATCTATTGTCATAAAAATCAACCTATAAATTCATGCCGATTATTTTTCTTTAAGCTACATTAAATATAAAAGGTTATTACAGTTGGTTTTATCTATGTGTATTTGCGTGAATTGCCACTATGTAGACCGATGCGTTACATACAACGCCGTAGAAACCCAGCACCAACAGCCCCACCTCACAGAAACACCAGATTTTGACCCCACCGAACCAGCCATTAACGTCAACATTCGCACACAAGGCGAAATCATTGAAATGGAATGGGATGTAGTAGGTTGTCTGAGCTTCAAACAAGAAACAGGTAAATGGTCTAAACTCCGTCCTGGAGAATTAGTTCCCACCTAAAGAAAAAAACTTAACAACTCCATATTGACATTTTTCAATCGCCCATCAAGCGAGAAAGAAAATGTCAGTCACCATTTAGCTGATTCAATCCTCAATTATCCTGTAGTAATATATTATTAACCAAAAAAATAAAAAAATATATTCGCACTTACTTTGTCCACCCCCATCAAACATCTACCACCTGATAAATACGCCTTAGCATTGCATACAACCACACCTGAACTAGGTCTAGCAATCAGCAACTTTACAAATTACCCCAAATCCCAAGTTTGGAATTTAGGACGTGACTTATCCAGTCATATCCATCAACATCTCATAGAACTAATGAAACCACTAACCTGGGCAGACTTAGAATTTATCGCCGTTGCCCAAGGACCAGGAGGTTTTACAGGAACTCGTATTGGTGTAGTCACCGCCCGCACCCTAGCACAACAGCTAAAAATTCCAGCATTTACCATTTCTACTCTAGCCGCCGTAGCTTGGCAACAACATACCTCCAATCATCATTCTCAACATATTCACAAACTGGAAAATCATACTTCCATACCCCAAAATCCTGTCCTTGCCGTAGAAATGCCCGCCCAACGAGGTCAAATTTTCGGCGCTATCTACCAACCCACTGCTAATAAATCCGGACTCACCTCATTATTACCAGATACAGTCTTCACACCAGCCGCATGGCAAGCAACCCTAGCCAATTGGCACACAACCTATCAATTAATTACAGCAAAATCCAACTTAGCAATCACCGTTAACAGTATTTTAGAACTAGCTTATCTAGATTGGCAGCAAGGTAAATATACCCAATGGTTTGAGGCTCTACCTTACTATGGTCAGCATCCCGTAGATATTTGAGTAACCGCAAAATTAGTATAATCCCTGCCATACAAAGCTTATAGCCATAATTAATTTCTCCTTATACTCACCAAAACCAAGCCCGGAAAAAATTTTTGCCAAAGTAGTTGACAAGGGTAAAAAGAGTTGATATATTAGGAAAGTGCCGAACAAAGAACAAACGCCTGACGGCAACTGAACCGAGAAAAAATAATACTTTGAAAGAATAAATTA
>JBJTUF010000159.1:0-6019 GCA_046080565.1 Cuspidothrix sp.
TCGTAGTATTCGACAAAAGTCAAGACGAGCTGCGATGAATGATCAATACATGATTTCTGTGTTAGCAGCATCCATCGCAAACTATTCTCCTCTACTGTAATTCCCCTGTCAATAGGGCTTGAGATGCGCTAACCCTGGTAATTGGAAAAAAATAATTATTACCTAAAAACTCATATCGTAAGTGACTGCCTAGACTTGATATGATAGGAAGTCAACATAGATAATAAGTATTGCAATTTGTAGAATATTACCTATTCCCTCTTGCCTTCTGGTATATTTAGGACTTACGCAAGTGTCACACTAAAAATCTGTTGTAGGGTGAGTCAGACTGCATAAATCCTGCAAATAAACAGATTCTTGATATCTGACACACCCTACCAATATGTCAGTTGCGTAAGTCCTGATATTATGTAATCTAGCCAGGAGTTTTAATTAATCACTGGCAATTTGCTACAAACCATAAGTAATAGACAATATTGAGGCTATTATCAATGTCAGACGCTTTAGAAGATTTTGTCAATTTAAGTAACATCCAGTCATCAGGTCAAGTCCTGAAGCTCATAGAAGCTGATGCTGCTACTGTTATAGAAATACAAACCCTACTCAAACGAAAAGGTCTTTACCCCAGTGATATTGATGGTAAAGTTGGTAAGCTAACCATTGAAGGATTTGCCAAATTTAAAGAAAGTATATGGCTGGATTCCCCTGAATTAATAGGACCATCTGTCGCTGGTGCATTGATAGAAATCGCAGTAGGGCATAGTCTAAGTGAACAAGCACTAGACACACAATCAGAACCTCTACCAGAATCTAGTCAGGGTGACAAGACTGGTAAAACCATGAAGTTACCCAATGGAACTATTGTTTATGAACGGGAATTAATCGTTGAAGGTATTCCTCTGACATGGGGAGAATTTACTCAAGGATGTACCAGAGTTCCAGAAAGGAATGAAATCGTTAACAACATGATTAAAACGGCCAAGGGATTCGGTAAAATTCGTCAAACTTTTGGTAGTCCTTTGCGTATTAACTCTGGCTATCGCCCTCCCGCAATTAATCGTGCTGTTGGTGGCGCTCGTGCTTCTCAACACATCCATGGACTAGCCTTGGATATATCTCCAATTAATGGCAGTATGCAAAAATTATTTGAAATCTGTCGTGCTTCTGATTGTACTGGTTTAGGACGTGGTATGCACAGAGGTTTCGTTCATATTGACTGGCGTGCCGGTGGACGTGTAGTTTTTGATTACCCTTAATTAGCTCAGTAGAACGAACTCAATAATTCAAAGTTTGTAGTGTAGGAATTAATTCCTCATTTGAGGACTAAAATTCTCACTACAAAACTAGATCAATATTTTTTGCATTAAGGACTTACGCAAGTGTCACAACGAAAATCTAGTGTATGGTGCGTAAGTCCTGTTACTTATCAATTGTAAGTTTGAGCAACTCTATATTCTATTTGTTCCAGTGCAAATTGCCAGACTTGATATCCTGCGCGAGATAAATGTAATCCATCTGTAGTTAATTCAGGACGTAAATTACCATCAAGATCGGTAAACCAATTGTGAATATTGAGAAAATTAACTCGTTGCTTTTTGGCAATGATACCAAGTTGGACATTAAGATTACGAATACGACTGTTAGGAATTTTTTGGGAGCGTACAGGTAAAATAGATTGGACAATAATCTGACTTTTCGGATGAGTTTGACGTAAGTTGCGAATAATACGAGAAGAATTTACCAAAATTGATTTATCAGTTGTACCTTTACGTAAATCATTAATGCCAATCATCACATAGATCACATCAGGTCTAGTTGTCGAAAACGCTGAGAGTCTTTTTAAGACACCATCGGAAGTATCTCCAGATATACCTTGATTTAACCATAATTTACCCGTCGGTAGTTTGTCTTTAGGAAACCACAAACTCAAAGAATCACCAACCAAGATACTCAAACGATTTAGACCTTGACCTTTAGTAATAGCTTTAGCTTCCATAGCTAATAAGCTTTTCCAATCTTGATAGGTTAGTTTATAGGTTTTATTAGACTCCCAGGAAGATTCTAAATTTTCGTCATTTTCTGTCCGGGTATAAATTTGACCGCTTCTGAGAAATGCTAATCTTTGCTGATAGAGTTGACTACCAGAAACAGGTAACTTAGTTTTAGCCGTATTACGTTGAGAATTAAAGTTAAACGATGATCTTGTTGATAAGCGTTGCTGCCTAAATTCTGACAATAAAACACCTATACTGGGGATATTTTTGGTAATAACTGATAATTGTTCTTCTGGAAACAAGCTTTGTTCACTAAACTCTGGCAATGACCTATCCACTTTGGCAAAACTTTTTCCTTTTCCTAGGGATTTTTGAGTATCAGTGCTAAATTCAGGTGCAGCAACTTGCCGATGGGCGATTTTTTCGGTCTGATAAGATTGGAAACCCTCTGCTAAATCTAATAAGGATACAGAATCATCTGGTAAATTAGCTATCTGTGGAGGTGTTGATGTTGGTATTACCAATCCTGTTAATAAACTGGCGGCCAGCAGATAAGGTTCACTCATCGTTGTTTTATTCCTTGTGCGTATTCACTGCTGTTTCTTATGACAGGGTTAACTCAGTGAATTCAGGAAAATTTCGCTTCTATGACGTTTAACGACAACTAAAAATCTCAAATTCCGTATTTATTGTCGGTTGAAAAAGTGTAGATACTGAGTAAGTTAGTTACTGTATTTTTGCTGTATGCTCTGAATTGTCTTTGATTACAGCCTATTTAGTAGCTATTAATTTCATTTATGAACAAAAAAACTAGCTTTTTTACTTTTAATCAAAGAAGATTGACTTGTATTAACTTTTGTAATAGCAGTTCATAAGATTTAACATTTTTAACAAGTCTAACTGCATCCGACAAGCTGAGCTATAAGTCATAAATTATGGTTATGATTACTAGATGCTATTTTTTCTTGATTTTAATTCTGAACTCCTTGCTAAATCAGATTTATGGACTTTTAGCTATTTATCTCTCACCTTTGTTTTTTAAATTTGTATACATTTTTGATCACCTCTTTTTTAGGTTTACTACTTTTGGTAGATGACAATTACAAACCAGTTGTGATATCAACCATAAGAAAATTTAATCAGTCTTTAACTCAGTATAAATATTTGTTTGTAAAAAAAATTATAAAAATTGCTGGAATGCTTATCCTATATAACTTACATCTATTAAATATGAATACGTTTATTTGCGCTTACTTAAAAAGTTTTGTATAAAAAACCAAATTCAAAATATAGTATTTATATTTGTATTGTAAACTACAATGCTATGTGCAGCAAAATAAGTAAATCCTCAAAGTGCTTGCTACAACTAAGTTATACTCGTCGTCAGAAAGTTAAATTTGCAGAATTATTAAATCTGTTTGCTGTTTATAGTTTGGATTAGACATATAAAAATTTATCAAAACCAGAACAGATCAATTCTGGGAATGTAGAATAACTTCGCAAAAAGTGCTAGGATTTATCCGAAGTCATTAATGTTTCCTTTAATTCTGTGGCTAGAGCTAGTACCGCAATCGGTGTAAGTCCGATCATCAAGGAGATTGTGCAAAAACAGGCACATTCAACTCGCTTAACCTTAAAAGAGGTTATTCTCATGGGAATGTTGGCAATTGATAAGTTAGATGATCAAAACTGCCAAGAGTTAGCGGATCAAGTTCATCAAATGCAGGTTAATGGTGAAATCTAAATCTGCTGGTAAGAGGCTAAAATTCTAAGTCTCACGCCTCCAGTTCACAAGCGGAAATTATTGATAAAGATTGTAGTGTGATTAATCACATCTCTACTTTTGATGATAATGAAAGCAACGTACCATTAAATCATGCTGATGGGGTTCAGAACCTAGCCAGTGGCGTTGACGATTTTGGCAACAACTTGGGTTGTAGATACTACAACCTTAAGCTCTGTCTAGGACAAAAATTTAATAAAAAATAAGAGTATGACTCTGAAATGAAGACTACTAGATCTGACACTCTATTACATAGGTATTAAGCAAAACATTTTTATGTTTTCTTTTGGCAGTGTCTAGTAGACTCATTAGGATTTCTTTCTGGTCTTCCCTGTGGATCAAATCAGAAAAATACTAAAAATTCTGTGGTAAGGTAGCGGTAATTGATTAATTGCCGCTATTTTTCATGGATTTGTCAGAAATAATCCCCCAAACCTTTTCACTTTAAGAGAATGGGGGGATTTCTATGTTGCAGCAAAAAGTGAATTATTACCAGTTAACACCTCAAAAGTTAAGCTTTGAATAAGAAAAATTTAATTTTTGATAAATTTTATTCAAATTAGGAATATATCCTGGTATTTATTCAGGAAATTTGTAAATAATTCCTTCTTGATTAGTCGTTTCAAAATTAGCATTTAGCTGTTTGGCTTTTTCGTCTAGATATGTTTTCGATTGCTCTATAGATATTTGAGCAAATAAAGCAAATTTTGTGACTGTAATTTCTCCTTTCTCTTGTTGTAATAAACGCAGAAATAATTGTTCTCTTTCTAAATTTATTTTTTTAATTTCTTTTTGATGTTGTTGACGTAAACTCCAGATAATCCATGTTCCTAAAGCTGTTGATGGTATACCAAATATAACTAAAGCGGCTAATGCACCTTCTTTATCTACACTGGTTTTTTTAGAATTTATTAAATCTAGAGTCCCTAATAGGAGGATAGCTAGACCAATTGTTAAAAATGTTCCGGCTAATATTTTTTTGACTGTTTTCATAGATTTTTTTAAACCTTTTTTTTTGCAAAGATTTAGGACTAATATATACTACTTGTACTCGATATGAAAATATATACACCAATAGGATTGGAGGTGTTTTATTTTTGCCAATGTTGATCAATATGTAAAGGTTTGTAACAAATCCGATAATTTTTCGCAATTTGATTGAGAAACAAAAGAACGAATACAGCCAAGCAATGTTGTCAAAGCGAAAATCCTACACTTAGTCTGCCAAAAACCAACTATGATCAACGTTAACCTGAAAAAATACAAATCATGGAAACAGATTCCTTTAGCAGTACAAATTGTCATTGCGATTATTTTGGCAGTCATGCTGGGGAGTTTACTGAGTGGTATATCAGCAACTAATCCTGATTTAATTAATCATCTTGCTATCCCGTGTAGCTTAATACTCAAGGCACTCCGGGCATTAGCAACACCATTAATTATGTTAGCTGTATTGCACGCATTTATGACTGCGGAAATACCTGGTCAATCTGGCCGCCGTTTATCAGTGTTACTATTCACTAATACGACTGTGGCGATTTTAATTGGTCTTTTTGTGGCCAATGTTTTAAAACCTGGTTCATGGGGGCGTTTAGCTGCACCATTAAGCAGTGAAGTATCAAGTAAAACTTTTGATCCTTGGGGATTACTTCAAGATATTGTGCCTGAGTCTATTCTCAAACCTTTGGTTGATAATAATGTAATTCAATTGATTTTTATTGCTTTGGCTTTTGGGATAGTTTTTCGAGGCTTAAAAACACAGCAGATATCGGAAGATAAAACAGATTATTTAGCAATTGAGAAAGTAATTACGATTTTATTTACAGCAGTTATCCGTATTTTGCATTGGATTATTGCTTTAGTGCCGTTAGCAGTTTTTGGAATTGTTGCTAAAACTGTTGCCCTTCATGGGTTTGAACCATTTAAAGCTTTGGGTGCGTTTATTATATCTGTGCTGTTAGCTTTGTGTTTGCAAGCTGGTTATTATTTGCTGCGGGTGCAGTTGGGTTCTTGGGTAACACCAACAAGTTTTTTGGCTGGGGGTTCTGAAGCTTTGTTAACAGCTTTTTCTACTGCTTCTTCCACTGCAACTACACCTATTACCAGTAAACCAAAAAGTTTTTCTCCGAAGAGCGATCGCTAAGTATTGTGCAGTAGATAGTAACTTTAAATACAGAAATAGGCAACCGTATATATTGAAAATACTTATACACTACTAATTAACAAAATAAAGATACTAACC
>JBJTUF010000160.1:0-4035 GCA_046080565.1 Cuspidothrix sp.
TTATTGAGAATACATCTGAATCAACTTTCCTATCTAAAATTTGTTTTTTTATAGATAAATGTATTTTTTTAATCTTTATTCATAAATTCACCTCCGTAATAACCGCTTGTGACACTTAAGGGTGCGGAATGTGGGTTTAAATTTTCCTACTCCAGTTTCTTCAAAAGAATGGACACGGATAATGTAAGTTCCTGTTTCTGTGATGCGGGTAAAGAAGAGAGAATTACTTCTACCGTCAGGACTATCATCATTTTCTGTTAATTTTGAGCCATTGGGTGCTAAAAGTGTGATAATAGTATCAAGGTTTTCCGATGATAAATCAATTGCTATTAGTTGTTAAAGATAGCCCAAACTATTGCCTCTTGCCTTTTACCTGCCTCCACGGAAAGACTTTTTCACCAACCCCTATTTATTAGTCGTAGCAACAGCAGCTACACCCAAGACTGTAATTTGATTTTGCTTAAGTGTATGAACTGCGGCTTTAGCGGTAGCACCTGTGGTATAAATATCATCTACTAATAATACTTGTATGTTGCGATGATGACGTAAATCTTTACCGAGGATGAAAGCATCTGTTAAGTTTTCTTGTCTTTGAGTTGGGGATAAATTAAATAGTGCTTCAGTTTCCTTAATGCGTTCTAAACCATTGATTTTTAATTTGTATCCTGTAATATTGCAGAAACCTTCAGCTATTAATGCAGCTTGGTTAAAACCTCTTTGTTTTTGTTTTTTTGGGTGCAGTGGAATAGGGACAACTAAAAGCTGTTGTGGTGGTTGAGGTGAATGTAATAACCATGATTCTCCTAACCATTCTCCCAAAAGATAACCAATTTGAGGATGGTTTTCATATTTTAGGGCAGCGATCGCTCTCTTAACTGTACCACCATAATTTCCCCACACAAATACTGGTAATGGTTGTTTCCATAAGTAGGCGGGATTTTGCTTTTGACAATGTTGAATTTGTTTAGTGCAATATGGACAAAGTTCTTTGGGTGTTGAACGTTGACATAGAGGACAATGAGATTGGAGAAAAAGATTAAGAATATTTTGGAATATTTTCATACTAGATATTTTACATAAACGCGATCACATCTGGTAGTTTCTACACCTGTTGTTGGCAAATAACCATGACTTTCATAGAGTTTGACAGCTTCCACTAAAATACTGGCAGTTTCAATCCAAATTTGCTCAAACCCACGGGAAGAAATGACGGTTTCTAATTGTTGTAATAAAAACTTTCCTAATCCTAAACCACGTACTTTTGGTAAAAGATACATTTTTCTAATTTCTACCGCTTTTTCGCCGCGATTGATGGGATAATAGGCAGCAGTCCCCACAATTTGATTTTGCTGTTCAATTACCCAAAATTCTCCACCGGTTGCTAAATAATATGCTTCTATTTGTAATACATCTTTATCGGCTTCTTCTGGTTGCCAAGGTAAACCGTATTCTAATAATACAGCATTAATGACTTGGGAGGCTAAAGTGCGATCGCTCTTTTGCCAATTGCGAATGATAAAATCTTGATAAAAATACATAATGGGACTTAGGCAAAAAAAGAGCGCAAAAGAGGATAAAATACAGTGATAGTGTAGCTTATTCCTCAATTAACCAACCACGCTGTATTCCATATTCAATTCCACCAGTCCAGTCCATTGTTAAATGCTTTCGTATCTTATGAAATAAATGTTGCACTACAGTTGGATTAATTGGATTTTTAACATAAGTTTCTTCATACCTAAATTCTCGATCCGTGTTTTTCTGCTGACGTAATACATAAATCTGATCAACCTTGTACTTCCGAAGATTAACATCGCTGGTCAACTTTATCCACTCCATTAATACAATATATAAACTATTTGGATTTCTTGCTTTTAAATCTTCTGCTGCTCTTGATGAACCTTCCAACATAGTTTTATCAAGATAAGTTTTACATTCAATGACAATAACTGGAATATCAAAAATATGAGTTTCTGTATTACCTGTAACTGTAACATCTGAATAGTTGTCAGGTTCTTCTTTAATAATTGTCAGCATTCCACCTGAATTTTCTTCTTCTTCTGGTGGTGTAACTGCTTCAAATGATGCTTCAATTGTTGCACCAATTACAAAATCATGGTCTTTCTTTTCAATACGTGCATAGGGACGTTTCAGCATTTCCGTATATTTTGGAGGAACAAAGAAAATGTCTTTGAAAGTATGGGATTTTCCAATGAGCGCGTTTTTTCCAAAATCTTTTACTAAATCTCGAAATAAATAATAGAGGAATTCTTCCAATACACTAGAGTGAAGATTGGAACGAGAGTCAAACTTCTCAGCATAATGTTGTTGATCTAAAAAATCCTTATATTTTGATAAAATTTCTACTCTTTTAGAAATAAGTGCATCATCATTTTCTGTAGGTGTTGATGTTGGACCAACTAACTCAACATTAGCTAAATACCATTTATCATATTTACTTCTAATCTCTTGAAGAAATTTTCTGCTTTCAGCATCTCTATATTTTTTGCGGTGATTTTCTTTTTGTTCGAGATTTGAACCATGAACTAAAGGGTTTCTATCAGTTGTGGACATAGCTCTAATTTTTCTTGAAGATGAATTGCAATTGCTTTAGCTAGAAGAGGTGGTACAGCATTACCTATCTGATTGTACTGGCAAAGGAACTTTTCATTTAATCTATTTTCCCTTTGTAATAACTTATGAGATACAACTGTTTTTTTTCCTAAAAAACGATAAGTATCAGGGAAAGATTGGACACGCGCACCCTCACGAGCGGTCAAATTACGATGCTGGAAAGGATGAATAAAATTTGCATAAAAGGACGCAGCTATCGTATGTGCTGGTCTGTATGGATGTAACCGTCTATTATTTTGATCGTAAGTTTTATTAGATAAGTCACCATTTCCACTACGACGTTTAGGACTATATTCTGTAGGAACATCTGAACTGGATTCACCCCATTTTATTTGTTTAAAACGTTCTACTAATCGCTGAGAATGTTCCATTGCTACATGATTATAAAGAATTTTACTACCATTTCTGATCCACTCCTGATATTGATTTTGAGATTCTGATATATAAGGTTGTTCTTCTTGACCTTCTCTCGCATTAAGTGGAGGTAAGTCTGAGATTGCATCCCATAAGCTGATAGCAGGAAGTAAATTTATTTCTCCAAGGGATAATTGCCATATATTATTTTTTAATAAATCCAGAGAATGCGTTTTTTGAGGAATTCCTAATTTTTTACCTAGTTTGTTTCCCACAATAAAAACACGCTCTCTAGTTTGAGGTACACCATATTCAGCAGAATTGATTAACCACACTTCTATAAAATACCCAAGTTCTTCAAAAGTTTTCTTAATAGTATCTATTACCTTTACTCCTTTACTATTTTTGCGTGAAAGTAAACCCTTGACGTTCTCCATAATAAATGCTTTAGGTTCAAGAAAACTTATCCACTGGGCAAAGTTAATGAATAAAGTATTTCTAGGATCATTTTGGTCTTTTTGGGCAGGTCCAGCAATACTAAAACCTTGACATGGAGGACCACCAATAATAATATCCGGTTTGGATAGACAGATTTCTTTAACACTACTTAAAGTATTAAAATTACGAATATCACTTTGAATTACTGTCATTTCAGGGTGGTTATAACGCAGTGTATCACAAGCCCAAGCATCAATTTCAACAGACAGAGGAACATCAAAACCTGCCATTGCAAAACCTAAACCAAAGCCGCCAGCGCCAGCAAATAAATCAATAACAACAGATTTGTCTATTTTCATAAACGTTTGATGTATTTAGCACTGAAATTATAAAGCAATTGCGGAGAAGGGCGTTAGGAAATTTTCCCAAAACAAAAAACGCCCCCCGTGAGGAGGGCGTTTTTTATTTAACTAAACCGTAGAGATTAACCGTTGATAGCAGGAGCAGTTAAAGCAACAGGAGCAACATCACCAGCAGCTAAGTCTAAGGGGAAGTTGTGAGCGTTGCGCTCGTGCATTACTTCCATACCTAAGTTAGCGCGGTTGATTA
>JBJTUF010000161.1:0-8231 GCA_046080565.1 Cuspidothrix sp.
TGTTTTAAGCCTTCTATATCTTTTCTTAGTAAATCAATTTCCCTATCAACTAGAAATCCTAATGGTCTATTAGATAATAGTAAAGATACTTTTTGTTCACGAGCTAGGTATTTTGCATAAATTCTATCAAAATCATCCCCATTAAAATCTATGTGTTTTTCTTCATTATGAAGTTTAATAATTTTTTCATTTAATAAATACTGATATTCTTTTTCTAAACTATCTTTTGTCCAATTGCTTTCACCATGAAATAAGTATTCAATGCACCATATTTGCTCAAAATTAGCTTTTTGACAACATTTAGTTAATAGACTTAAAGATTGTAATTGTTTTTTGTTTAAATTCCGTACTTTTGATAAAATTGGTCGAATAGAAATATCTTGAAAATTTTCTAATTCTTTCCTAACTTCCTCTAAAACACTTATATTAAGATTCATTTTTGTGGCTTGCTTATTCTGTAACCTTTTAAATAAAAAATGGCAAATAAGTTGAATTTCATACGGTCTTCCTCCAGACAAATCATGTATCTCTGATACATCTCTATAAGTTTCACTATCAAAAATCTCTTCGGGTAAAATTCCTAATTTTTCTAAAGGTTTTCTAATGCACTGTTTCGTCTCTTCTTTACTTTCAAACTCAACTATATGTGCAGAAATCTCTAAATTTACCCTCACATTCAGTAATATTGAGTAAACTTGTTTTACCAGAAGCTCTTTGTCCAAGTAATGCTATATTAATTGGCTGACGAGCATTTTTTGCTTGATCTAAATAATATCTAATTTCTTCTAATTCTTTTTCTCTACCTGCAAATAAATCTAACTCTAAAACTGGATTAGAAAAATCATAAGGGTTATAAAATTTGCTGAAATCAATCATGGTATCCTCCAAAATACTAAAATAATATTTTTTCTAGTTCTTTTTTAAAGAAAATATACTTTGTGTCTAAAACAGAATTTTTAACCCATGCTTCTATTTGATATCCTAAACCTCTTTTACCATGAGGAAGTTTGGAATATTCTTCAACACAAAAGAAGAAATCTTTGATAAGATTTAAGTCACAACCCAGGTAATCATCATCAAACCAATAGGCGCGAGATATACTCTTCCAAATAGATAGATCATCTATGGGTTTATAATTTTTACATAAACCAAATATTTTTTCAGCTTGTTGTTGTAACTCTCTTAATTCTGATTTAATATCTGTCGCACAGGTACATTTAGATACTAGATTAAAGAACTTTTCTTGTCCTATACATTCACATATTTTTGTGTATGAACCTTGAACAATATCAAGATCGTTTTGTGTTAACTTACGATTATGTGCAATTTTGTTACGAATAGGTTCAAGTTCAGTTAAAGTACCTTTTAATACTTCTTCTCTATGAAAAATAGATTGAAAAATATCTTGCCAGTTATTTTTTTGAAGTATTATTTTTTGTAAATCAGGGAAATCTGTGTAATAAATTTTATGGTAAGGAATAAATTGTGACCATCCTTGATTCTTCTCCCCTTGTAGCCTTGTTTGAGAATTTTGTCTGGCATCCGATGGAACTCTTTGTTTGTACCATTGATACCCTGCTAAATTTTTTAACTGTTCAATGATAAGTTCACGTAATGCTGTTTCTATACAATATAGTTGGTAGTAAACTTGCTTATTTTCTTGTGGTATGAGGGTTTGACAATCCATAAAGCTGAAAATTTTAAGAAAGATAGTAACTCAAATAAGTGAAATTATACTATATGAATATTATTATTGCACTACCTCGTGTAACCGTAATCTTACTACAACCCATTGTGGATGCTGTTGCACCCCCTCCATTAATCGGTAAACCAGCAAAAACCTCACTCGATCAGTTATACTTGTAAAATAGACTACTTTTTCTTTAATTTTAAGTCCTGCCATCAAAAGAGTGCGATCGCATATCCTAGATCAACATACTTTTCATAACCTTGATAATTACCCATTATTCCTCTACCTTTTCCTGTGCTAAAAGTAAAATTTTGTCATATAAAAGTGGAGAAATCCAAAAAGTAGAATTTTCAATCAACTTATCCATCAAAGGCTTAACATCCACAATCAAACCCCTGATCTTGCCTTCTAATAAAACCCCCAATAAGCCCGTAATTCTAATTCCTAAACGTTGTGCTTCAGCCCTCCCCCTGCGTTCATCAATTAATAATAAATCAGTCTTTAACTCCAGTGCCAAAATAATAGCTTCTGATTCCCCATCATCTAACTTAGCTTGTTGTTTTAATTCATCTACTTTACTTTTATCCTTGACAGTTTTAATCTCCAAAAAAGGAGACTTTTCTGCTTGTATTTCGCTTAAAAATAGAGGATGACACCTTAATAATTCTTCATAAACTGCTTCAGGAATAATCACCCTTTCATAAAGTGCCTGTAATAAAAATATATGTTCAATACTAATCAGATTAGTAATTACAGAAGTATCGCTAATAATCATAATCTTCCCAAGTCTCGTAAATTCTTTAAATCAATCTCAAAATCCTCCAAATCATAACGATATAATGGTATTTTCCGCGCCTTCAGTAAATTCCGAAAAGTATCAGACTCCATTTGTGCCATTTTAGCTGCATAATCAAAAGTTAATCGCCCTGACTCAAATAAATGTAATGCAATCTCTTGTAAAAATTCGGTCGGTGTTAACTCGGAAGCGTCTAAAAATTCATCTGCAATTACTAATGCCATGACTAAAATCTCCTAACTCCCATAATATTATACAAATATTGACCATAACCTGTCATAGTGAGGCACAAGGACATCTCTGTGATTACCTTACTTGAGTAACGCTGCAATAGCTTATTACGTGGTGAAGCCAATTGCATATCCTAGATCAAAAATAGACAAAATGTAACTATACAGAATACTCCCGTCTAAGCAAACCATTCCTCAAGGCTGATTCAGATATCATGACTTCCTTGCCCATTTTGCAGTAAAATTATTCCTTTGATATAGAGGAAAGCAAAAAAATGACCCGTGTGATCATCGTGCGTCATGGTCAAAGTACCTACAATATAGAAAAACGTATTCAAGGGCGTACTGATGCCTCATCATTAACCGCAAAAGGTCAAAATGATGCCAGTCAAGCAGGACAAGTCCTCAGCAGTATTTCCTTTCAAGCTATTTATAGTAGTCCTCTCCAGCGAGCAAAATCAACAGCCGAAATTATCCGCAGTCAACTAGCAGAACAATCTCCCGTCATTCAAATAGATGAAAACTTGGTAGAAGTTGATTTACCCCTCTGGGTAGGAATGACAACCAGTGAAGTTAAAGAAAAGTTTAGCGAAGATTACCGCACCTGGAAAGAACACCCCCACGAATTGCGGATGGTTTTAGATGAACCTTCAGGAACAAAAGAACATTTCCCAGTTTTAGCTTTATACGCCCAAGCCAAACAATTTTGGCAACATATTCTCCCACAACACCAAGGCGAAACCATCCTCATTGTCGGTCATAATGGCATCAATCGCGCCTTAATTAGCACAGCTTTGGGAATTTCCCCCAGTCGTTACCATTGTTTACAACAATCTAACTGTGGCATTAGCATCTTGAATTTTGCCGGTGGTTTAGGTGAACCCGTGCAGTTAGAATCTATGAATCAAACCCAACACTTGGGTGAAACTTTCCCTTCTCTGCGTCCTGGTCATAAAGGCGTAAGATTATTATTAGTCCGTCATGGTGAAACCGAATGGAATCGTCAAGGCAAATTTCAAGGACAAATTGATATTCCCCTCAATGATAATGGCAGAAACCAAGCCGGTAAAGCCGCAGAATTTCTCAAAGATGTAAATATTGACTTTGCTGTTAGCAGCACCATGTCCCGTCCCAAAGAAACAGCCGAAATTATCTTAAAAAATCACCCTAATTTGCAATTAGAATTATTTGATGGTTTAAGAGAAATTAGTCATGGACTTTGGGAAGGTAAATTTGAATCAGAAATTGAACAAGAATTTCCCGGAGAATTAGAACGTTGGCGCACCATTCCAGCAGAAGTACAAATGCCAGAAGGAGAGAATTTAGCACAGGTAAAAGAACGCAGTGTTAGCGATTGGCATACCATAGTTAAAAATGCCGAATCCCAGCAATTACAACTAGGATTAGTAGTTGCCCACGATGCCACAAATAAAACATTATTATGTCATATTTTGGGTTTATCTAACGAAAATTTCTGGAACTTCCGTCAAGGTAACGGTGCTGTAACTGTGATTGATTATCCTCATGGTATTCAAGATTATCCAGTCTTACAAGCCATGAATATTACTGGACATTTAAGTAATAGCGTTCTTGATAAAACCGCCGCCGGTGCATTGTAATCTGGAAAATTTATTGGGATAATTCATCATTATCCTAAAAGTAGGTTGGGTTAAGCAACAGCAGAACCCAACATAAAATATCAACAATAATTTAACGCAGATGGACGCAAATCAACGCAGATAAATAGGGATAGATAATTAAATTTATTGTCTCATTCTGTATCATGTTAAATTACAACCTATACATAAAGCCAGTTTTACTCCTAACTCCTAAATTCTGCTGTATATGCTCCAATATATAAAAACGTCTCGTCTCAATATCGCTTACTATAGTTATGGTCAAGCTGATGCAGAAACCATAATTCTTATTCACGGTTGGCCTGATGACCCACTAACTTGGAAAGCAATTATTCCCCCCTTAGTAAATGCTAATTATCGCTGTATTACACCATTTCTTAGAGGTTGTGGAATGACACAATTTCTTAATTCTCAAACTTCCAAAAGTGGACAATTAGCTGGTTTATCACAAGACATAATTGAATTTATTACAGCTTTGAATATTGCACCTGTACATTTAGTAGGTCACGACTGGGGAGCGCGTATTGCCTATAATATATCAGCTTTATGTCCTGATTTAGTAACTACTCTGACGGCGTTATCAGTAGGCTATGGAACTAATAACCCTGATCAAAAATTATCGTTTTCACAAATACAACAATATTGGTATCAATGGTTTTTCGCTACAGAAAAAGGACGGGAAACATTAACCGCAAATAGACAACAATTTGTCCGTCAGTTATGGGAATTGTGGTGTCCTAATTGGCATTTTACTACAGATGAGTTTGAAGCTACTGCCAAATCATTTGATAATCCAGACTGGATAGATATTACTATAGATTCATACCGCAATCGCTGGCGTAATTCTCCTAATGATCATGAATATGATAATATTCACAATCAACTCATGAAAACACCAAAAATTCATGTTCCTACTACAGTATTACATGGAGGATCTGACGGTGCAACCCTACCAGAAACCAGTGCTAATAAAGAACAGTTTTTTACCAAAGATTATCAAAGATTTGTCCTCCCCGGAGTTGGTCATTTTATCCAAAGAGAAGACCCCCAAACAGTAATTAAATCTGTACTTAACCGCATTGAAAATGTAATAATTAAGGACACAGAAAACTTGATCTAACAGGAAACATAAAATAAAAATTTTCTTCATCCTTAACTCTACATTCTTAATTCTTAATTCTAAACTCCTGAACTCCTCACTTTTATGCACCTACCTTCCTTTTTATGGTTATGGAAAATAGCCGCCTGGTCAATGGGTTTATCTTTATTCGCTTACTTATTGTTAGCCATAAGTGGCATTTGGATGTTAAAAGTCAGAAATAACCCTATGTCTTTTGGTCTTCTATTACCCTGGTATCGTCGTCAAGTGCGATCGCTCCATTATATCATCGGTATCATCATGGTTGGTCTAGTCCTACTACTTCTAGCTGTTGGTATTGTAGGGACATTAGGACATTTTGGTTCATTAGGACATTCACCCCATTTAATCGCCGGGATTATAGTAGTAATATTAACTTTACTATCCGCCTTTAGTGCCACTCAAATTAATACTAGCAACCCCTGGGCTAGACCTGTACATATTAGTTGTAATATCTGCTTATTATTAGGATTTACATGGGTATCTCTCACCGGTTGGAGTGTTGTCCAAAAGTATTTACCTTAATTACAACTGCCTTCACTTAGGACTTAGGTAAAAAACTTTCAAACTCTTATTCCACTGCGTTCTCTGCGTCCTGGAGTGGTTCGTTATTCCCTAACTCCTTACTATGTTTACCTTGTGACATTGGTTTTTAATAGATTTTTTGATCAATATATTCAGGTTTTTACCTGCTGTTTACTACCCATCCACCAAGCTAGTCCACCCATAAACACCACCCCCATCACTCCCTGTAAAGGATTATTATTTACACCTGTCACCCAGTTAGGAACTTGACTCGAATATTTTATTAATTGTCCCACATTAATAATGTAATAACCCCAAACTAACCCACTGTGTAAACCAATAGGTAAACCCAAACGTCCCCGTCTCCACTGTTTTCCCCATACCTGCGTTAATCCCAACAACACCAAAGCCGGAAACTGCGGTAAAGTATGAATAATTGCCTCTAAAGGTTTAATAAAATGGGCTACAGCAAATAAAACTGCATCTATCCAAATTGCAATATTGAATTTATAATCTCGTTGTAATTCATCTAACAACCAACCCCGAAATAATAATTCTTCTGCAAACCCCACACCCAAGCTAACTAATAAACCTTCTAAAACTATTTTAACAAAAAATACTTTGGGTTGTTGCCATATTAACCAACCCAGTACACCTTCTAAACCAAATAAAACTAAAACACAAGTTAATCCAATCGCTAATCCTCGCAGCAACTCTACACCATTTAATCGCGTAAATTCTAACCCATAATCGCTAAATATTCTTGGTTGCTGGTAAACTTGTTTTCCCCAAATATTGAGCAGAAAAATAAACTCTACATATAATATTACTAGCGTTAAAATACTTTCTAAATTTGTATCTTCAACTAGCCAATAAATTGGTATAGCTAAAGGCAACCATAATATTAATAAACACAAAAGAAAACAACCCACCCTTACAGGGGCGGGAATTTCGGCAATTTTTCCTAAGTTAATTTTCATCATCGAATTAAGCCTATTATCATTAGTCAATACTATATATTTTTACTAATGACTAATGACCAGAAAGTTTAGATTTTAGATTTTATAGCACAAGGCAAGAGGTAAAAGGCAATAGCAACATCCTTGCTATGATTAGGTTTCAAGGATCAATTATGTCCTCATTATCCTGGCTTCAGCTATAAAAATCATCACTCCCAAATCCAAACTTTTCTAACACCCCTGAATTAGGGAGGAGTCAATCTAAAATCCTCAATCTAAACTGGACTTACGCAAAACCTACTTCAAATACTGTCATTGCCACCTAAGGAAGCAATCTCAAACCGCTAGGTTTCATTAAAATGGGTAAGTCCTACTAAAATCGAGTAACGAATAACTATTCATCAGGTTCAATGGTACTGCTTAAACCATGACTTTTGAGAGTTTCACAATAAAACTCCGCGTGTTCTTGAGCGCAAGTAATAACTAAAGCTAACCCGTTATGGTGAGCTTCCATCATAATACTAACAGCTTGCGGTTGGGTAATGCTATTAACAGTAGTCATTAGCACTTGTACAACGTACTCCATCGAATTGTAATCATCATTATGGAGCAAAACGCGGTATCGAGGGGCAAGCTTGCGGGTTGTAGAACGCTTCTCAATGGTTTCGACTGACACGATTCTTTGCTCTTGTATTGTTGCTTGAGTTTAATATGTTTCCTGTTAAGCATTTGCTTAACAGTTATTTACTTTTGCCGCCGCCGTATTCTCATCTTGAAATACTTTTGGGGTTGCTCAAAGATTTTTCTCAAAAAATTCTAACACAAATAGAGGGAATTGACGATTGGTAATGGAGCAGAAAAATATTAACTAGGTAGGCGTTGAAATTTATTGTTGAGGCAAGAGGGAAAAGATTTTGAGGAGTTTTACATTTTGTAACATATCTCGATTTTTTCAAGCCGACTTACTTGCTTTGCCTTTAATGTCCTCATAAGTGAGTAGAACTATTAGAATAAGGGGAGGTACAATAACCCAAGTTGCTAGTGATAACTATAATCCTTCTAGATCCCCCTAAATCCCCTTCACAAGGTGGACTTTGATTAATTTCTCCCCTTTCTAAGGCTACGGTGTACACACAAGTGGGTGTAAAGTAGAAAGGGAAGTCCCTGAGGAGATAAAACAGGTGGAAAATCCAATTTTGATTCATGCACAAGAGCATAAAGGAAAAACATTCGGCGACCCAAGGCTGGTAAAAAGG
>JBJTUF010000162.1:0-37089 GCA_046080565.1 Cuspidothrix sp.
CGTTCTTTTAAAATTACTCTTTCATCACTTCTGATTTTCCAGTCAACTTGTCCGTAACCCACATCAATTCCATAAACTTTTGATGCACAATTTTGTAATAAACAATCGGTAAAACCGCCGGTAGATATTCCCCCATCTAAGCAGATTCTTTGATTTGCGGAAATACCAAAAAATTTCAATGCTTTAGCCAGTTTTTCACCTCCACGGGAAACAAAAGGAGGACGTTCTTTAATTTGAATTTGGGCTGTAATATCTACCTCTGTCCCGACTTTATCAACCTTTAGTTGATTAACAGTCACTTCTCCAGCTTGAATTAACCGTTGTGCTTGCTGACGGGAGGGACATAATCCCAGATCTACTAATAATGTATCTAATCGTTGTTTAGCCAATTTTACCTCCTCTGTATTGCCTTTTCCCTGTTACCTACCATTACAAGGCTAGGTGGCACTTCGACAAGCTCAGTGCATTGCAGGTGACAGTTTCAAGTATTGTAGTAAATGATATATAGGACTATGATTTGATTTCTGAACGGAATTTAGGTCTTGTAGGGTGCGTCAGACTGCATAAATTCTATCAATAAACAGATTTGTCATCTCTGACGCACCCTACGTATCGTTTCAGAAATCAAATATTATTCCTATATAGGACTATGATTTGATTTCTGAACGGAACTCGGTACGGGTTTATATTCTCCAATCCTCTTGCCTTCCTACGTAGAAAAATATGGCTAACGCCACGGTTCGCTATCAGTAATCAAACCGGATTCCTATATTCTTTCATGAGTTGCTCGATAGTTGGCGAATTAATGTTTTAGAAAACCTTAAACCATGGACAATTTCTGAAGCTGTGAAAATATTGCTGTTTGATTATCTGTTCAAATTCACACCAGTATTACCCAGCCAAATTAATGGCAGCAGAACAGCTTTTTTATACTTCCAGTTCCCGAAATAATATTAAAAAAATATTAAATTTTGATGGAGATTTGGAGCGATCGCCCTTGATTTAGTCATAGATTATTAAATCTAACTAAAACTCTGGGAATAATTCCGTAAAAATCCTAAACTCATAGCAACTTGGATTAGTACCTAATCTAAAAATAATTCTTTTATTATCAATTCTTAACAAAGTTATCAAAATTTGACAAACATAGTATAAAGAGTTGGCAACATTAGATAAAAACAGTCAACAATAACCATAGCTGAATTTAAAGTTTTTCCAAACTATGCAGCCAATTCGTACTTTTAACGTATCTCCTTCACTCCCATCCAGACTAGAACCTTTGCGGAAACTGGCATACAACCTCCATTTTGATTGGAATGTTGAAAGCAAAGACCTTTTTCGGCGCTTAGATCCCGATTTGTGGGAATCTAGCCATCATAACCCAGTGTTAATGCTGGGAACTATTAGCCAAAGCCGACTTTTAGAAGTTGTTGAAGATGAAGGTTTTTTAGCACAAGTAGATCGAGCCGCACGGCAATTAGAAGATTATTTGCAAGAGCGGACTTGGTATAAAAAACAAAGAAATCAACAGCCCAAGGAATGTTACGCCTACTTTTCTGCTGAGTTTGGGCTAGTAGATTGTTTGCCCATTTATTCCGGTGGTTTAGGTGTACTCGCAGGAGATCACCTTAAATCCGCTAGTGATTTGGGACTACCTCTAGTCGGTGTAGGTTTACTTTATCAACAAGGCTATTTTGCCCAATATCTTAACGCTGATGGTTGGCAGCAGGAACGCTATCCCATCAACGATTTCTATAATATGCCCTTGCATTTAGAACGGAATCCTGATGGTACAGAACTAAGGATTGCGGTAGACTATCCCGGACGGAAGGTATATGCGCGGGTGTGGCGTGTCCAGGTGGGAACAGTACCCCTGTATATGCTCGATACTAATATCGAACCTAACAAAGCCTATGACCACGATATCACCGATCAATTGTATGGCGGTGATATAGATATGCGTATCCACCAGGAAATTATGCTAGGCATAGGTGGTGTGCAAATGCTCAAAGCGTTGGGTTATGAAGTTACTGCTTACCACATGAATGAAGGCCACGCTGCCTTCTCTGCTTTAGAACGTATTCGCATTCTGATTCAGGAACAAGGACTCAGTTACAGACAAGCTAGACAGGTAGTATCTTCTAGTAATATCTTCACCACTCACACTCCAGTTCCGGCTGGGATTGACTTATTTGCACCTGATAAGATTTTGCATTATCTGGGTTACTATGCAGATATCTTTGGCTTACCAAAAGAGCAGTTTGTAGGCTTGGGACGAGAAAACACTGGTGACTTGTCTAGTCCTTTCAGTATGGCAGTATTGGCACTGAAAATGGCTACATTTTCCAATGGTGTGGCACAACTCCATGGTGTTGTCTCTCGGCAAATGTTCCAAGGTTTGTGGCAAAAAGTTCCAGTGAATGAAGTTCCAATTACGGCCATTACTAATGGTGTTCATGCTCGTAGTTGTGTAGCTAAATCTACTCAAGAGTTATACGATCGCTATCTGGGACCAAACTGGTCATCAGCACCCCCAGATAACCAATTGTGGGAACGCATGGATGCAATTCCCGATGAGGAGTTATGGCGAAATCACGAACGCTGTCGTCTGGATATGGTGCTGTATGTGCGGGATCATTTAGTCAAGCATTTACGCGATCGCGGTGCTTCTGCTTCTGACATTGCCCAGGCACAGGAAGTTCTCGATCCTAACGTTTTAACTATTGGTTTTGCCCGTCGTTTTGCAACTTACAAACGCGCTACCCTCTGGATGCGTGATTTGGAAAGAATTAAACGGATTTTACTCGGTAACAAACACCGCAAAGTCCAGTTTGTCATCGCTGGTAAGGCACACCCTAAAGATATCCCTGGGAAAGAATTGATTCGGGATATTAACCACTTTATCCGCGAACAACACTTAGAAAAACAGGTGGTGTTTGTACCTAACTACGATATTCACATCGCTCGCTTGATGGTAGCAGGTTGTGATATCTGGTTAAATACCCCCCGTCGTCCCCGTGAAGCGTCTGGGACAAGTGGGATGAAAGCAGCTATGAATGGTTTACCAAATCTCAGTGTACTTGATGGTTGGTGGGATGAAGCTGATTATGTCCGCACCGGTTGGGCGATAGGCCACGGAGAAAATTATGAAGATCCCAATTATCAAGACGAGATAGAAGCTAACGCCCTCTATGAGTTATTAGAGAAGGAAGTTGTACCTCTATTCTATGATCATCGTGATGGTGATGGTTTGCCTCGTCCTTGGGTGGCAAAAATGAAAGATGCAATTCGCTTGAATTGTCCCTTCTTTAATACAGCCCGGATGGTGCGAGAATATGCACAGAGAGCTTATTTCCCCGCCAGCGATCGCTATCATACCCTCACGGTTGATAACTACGCACCAGCCAAAGAATTAGCAGCTTGGAAATCTAAGCTAGGCGAACACTGGTTTAACATGAAAATCAAAGATATTGACGTATCCGCAGTATCAGACATTGAAGTTAATCAAACCGTAGCCGTTAAAGCCAAAGTAGATTTAGCCACATTGAGTTCTGATGATGTGCAGGTAGAACTATATCAAGGTTCTATTGATGCCAATGGTGATATTGTTAATCCCATACCTGTAGTTATGGATTATCAAGGCAAAGATCCAGAAGCATTAAGTGTTTATACTGCAAATATCACCTATACCACTTCTGGTTTGCAAGGTTTATCTTTGCGTGTCCTACCTCGTAATCAATATCTGTCTAGTCCTTATGAACCCCGTTTAATCGCTTGGGCTGAATAAGAAAAAATGTAGAGACGTTCCATGGAACGTCTCTAGATTGACTTTAAAATATACAAACTTAATCTTGTACAGCTTTGAGTACCCGATTCAAAATTACCTTACCTTTAGGTTCAATTACCTGAACACGAATAAAATCTGGATCACTTGGTTTCCAGGTCACTTGATATTTCATCCCATTATTATTCCAAGTATAAACTTGACGTTGTTTAGTACCGGAAGCAACTGCACCAGATAAATTAATATCAGATTTACTATTACGATATTTTCCATAATAGTAGTAAACATTATTATCAAAAGATAAACTTACTGTCCAATCTTTATCACTAAATGCACCCGATGGATAATCAAATTTTTGCACAGCCAGAACTTGATTAGGAATAGCAATATCAATAATTGCTGGGGTAGATATTCCTAAAATAGCCGCCAGAATAATCGCTTTAGAGTTCATAATACTTTCCTTTCCTAACCTAAGTTTATATGCAAAATAAATAGAGAGATATGCAAATTGAATCTATCTCTCTGACATCATTACTTCTTCGCAATTATCCACACTGCGTGAATAATTCCAGGAATATAACCAAATAAAGTCAAGACAATATTAATCCAAAAGTCTAGACCAAAACCCACTTGCAAAAATACACCTAAAGGTGGGATAAAAATTGCGGCTAAAATTCTGACTAAATCCATACTCATGATATTTATTCTCCTGTTGATGTTTTACATTTCTAGAATTAACATCACCTGTGATGATGGGAATTCCTGAAAAGATACGGTAAACCGCACTCTTCAACCACCACTAATTTTAGCCTTGTAACCCAATTTCACCAAAATCTCTAAAATCTTCTGTTTATGGTCTCCCTGCACTTCAATTTCATTATCTTTCACCGTCCCACCTGTACCACATTGAGCTTTTAACTGTTTTAATAAAGCTGTTAGGGTTTCCGGTTTAGTTTGAAACCCAGTAATAACCGTCACCGTTTTCCCCTTCCGTCCAGCGCGAGTGGCTTGGATTCTCACATTTTGTTGATTTGGAGGTAAATCTTGGATTCCCCTTTCTACAGCGCGTTCTAGTGCGGGTGAACTGCCATTACCAAATTCTTGGTAGACAACTTTTTTATCAGATTTGGGATTAGCCATAACTTTTAATGGAGCAAAAATAGACTTTCAGTATAAACAATTTTAGCCTAAGAGGTTGTTTGAAAAGTTATTTTAAGTATAAATTAACCGATCTAGTAAACGTCTCATATACTAGGGGATAGGTTTTGAAAATCCCATTCCCTTTTGAGGAAGGGAGAAAACGGGGTGAGGTTTTTAGAGATTATTGGTTTAATATAATACTGTTAAAACATCCTTTACCATTATTTTGTATATGTTTTGGATAGGTTTGATTAATGTAATATCATAGATGGAATATTTTGATAATCATTAGACATCTCCATAAATTAAATATGGGTGGGTTGAAATCCTTGTAGAGACCTTACATACAAGGTTTTTAGATTATTTTCCTCTAGATGTCTAATATCAGTGTTAGGTTAATATTTGTAATTAAATTTTTAGATTTAAGATGACAGTTATCGGGCATTATGGACTGTGATCATTGTTTAATCAAGGAACTTAGGCAATAAATCAATTCAGAGTTCAATTTTTCTTATGTCATAATATCAATAATACCCTCCTCAAAAAGGATGGCAATTTGAGAAAAATGTTAAAATTCGGCAACTAGAATCCTAGTCAAGCCTGAATTTTCGATAAATTAACCCATACTCAAAACTGGAAAAATGACCATTAACCGTGCAAACAATAAAAATTTCCTGCAAACATCCAACTGGCCGATTCAAGATTTACCAGGATTGAGTGAAGAAGAACAAACACAATTGCAAAATTGCGGCATCAATACTACAGAAGAACTAATTAAAAGAGGAAAAACTCCAGAAGAAAGAATAGTATTAGCGAGTAAATTACAAGTAAATCTTCACTCTGTGAATAAATGGGTGGTTTTAGCAAGTTTAGCCCGTGTTCCCAGCGTAGGAACTCAATATTGTGGTGTATTGCTTCACGCTGGTGTTATTTCCATAGCCCAATTAGCCCAAACTCCCACTCACAGATTACACAGACAAGTTATGCGTTTGCAAGTAGCAACATTGCATAGCCGTGATTTGTGTCCAGCAGTAGAGTTAGTACAGCAGTGGAGTCATCAAGCGCAAGCAATGGGTAATTGTTAACTGTTAACTGTGACCTATTCCTTAGCTAAAACACCGTTAAGAAATATATCTGCTAAACCTTCCGCCATTTTTTGCATTTCTTGGGGAGAGGCATTAGGTTCTATGAGGGTATTATCAGAGAACCCAGCGATCGCAAATAAACCTAAAAATACCTTAGCTACAAGCTTGGCATCCATCTGACGATAGATGCCTTTATCCATGGCCGTTTGGAAAAATGCTTCAGTCACATCAGTCATTTTATCAATCACTTCCGTTTGAATGCGATCGCGCAAATCTGGATGAAATTGGACTTCCATAAAGCAAACGCGCATAATATCGGCGTTTTTTCGCAAATTCCACATCCGACGACGCATAACTTGGGCGATCGCCTGATAACTACCCATTTCACTCAATTCTGTCAGTAAATCTGTGAGAATATCTACCCAGCCATTAGTAGCCACTTCCACCAAAATTGCTTTTTTATTGGCAAAATGACGAAATAGCGTACCCTCAGCAATACCTGCTGACTGTGCTAAATCACGGGTTGTAGTTCCCTCAAATCCTTGAGCGGCAAACAACCGTTGTGCTGCTTGCAAAATCTTTGTGCGCGTCTGTGCTTCCGATGGTGGAGGAGAATGAAAAACTCGCATAGTAGTTATTTTGATATCTCCAAAACATTATTTGTAGCCCTATTGTGCAACATCAGATGAAAAAATCACAGAAAGCTTAATACAAGGTTAACTCTCTTTGTATTAATGACTCTATTTTTCAAGTAATGTAAATTTACTTTAACTTTTGCTTATGTTCCAAACAATTTTAGATATTTTTTCACACACTCTCAAAAAGTCTTCATTCCTGAATTTATCGCCACAATCTGGTCTAAAATCTCCCCTGTTAATGAGAAAAGTTTGGCAGAGTATAAATCTCCGTGGCAAAAACAGCCTCCTGCCTCCTGCCTCCTACCTCTTGCCTTCCTTACTAGGAACTACTTTGGCATTACTTCTATTTACTTGGGGAGCGATGCCACAAATAGCTGTGGCCCTGCAAAAATCCCCAACATCAATTCAGCCTTACCTACAAGGAGTAATTAATCAACTAACAGAATTTCGCCTCGATAATGGACTAAAGTTCATCGTTTTAGAAAGACATCAAGCCCCAGTTGTTTCCTTTCTTACCTATGCTGATGTGGGTGGCATAGATGAACCCGATGGACAAACAGGAGTAGCCCACTTTCTCGAACATTTAGCATTTAAAGGCACAAAGCGGATAGGGACTACAAACTATCAAGCCGAAGCACCACTTTTAGACAAATTAGAACAGTTAGATCAGCAAATTAGAAATGCGAAAAAAAGCGGTAAAACAGATGAAATAACCAAATTAAAAACAGAATTTCAAACCGTAGAAGCCCAAGCCCTGAAATTCGTCAAACAAAACGAAATGGGTCAAATAGTCGAACAAGCTGGAGGAGTCGGTTTAAATGCTAATACCTCCTCCGAAGCTACCCGCTATTTTTACAGCTTTCCCGCCAATAAATTAGAATTATGGATGTCCTTAGAATCAGATCGATTTTTAGATCCTGTATTTCGGGAATTCTATAAAGAAAAAGAAGTAATTTTGGAAGAAAGACGTTTGCGAGTGGAAAATTCCCCTATCGGTATGATGGTGGAAAAATTCATAGATAGTGCTTTCAAAGTTCATCCTTACCGACGACCAGTAATTGGTTATGATGAAGATATTCGTAACTTAACACCAGAAAACGTCAGGCAATTTTTTTATGCTTATTATGCTCCTAGTAATTTAACCATTGCCATTGTTGGTGATGTTAACCCCAATGAAGTCAAAAAACTGGCAGAAATTTACTTTGGACGTTATCAAGCTAAACCCAAACCCCAACAAAAATTACCCATAGAACCCAAGCAAACCGCCACCAGAGAAGTTACCTTAGAACTACCTACCCAACCTTGGTATTTAGAAGGTTATCACCGTCCTGCTGTTACCCATCCTGACAATGCCATTTATGAAATTATCGGTAGTTTATTGAGTGATGGTAGAACATCAAGACTGTTTAAGTCCTTAGTCGAAACACAACGTTTAGCCCTAAATGCTCAAGGTTATAGCGGCTTTCCAGGGGATAAATATCCTAACTTAATGTTATTTTATGCTCTGACATCTCCAGGAAAAACAGTAGATCAAGTAGCGATCGCCCTCAGACAAGAAATTGATAAATTGAAAACTGAACCTGTATCTACAATGGAATTAAACAGAATCAAAACCCAAGCCAGAGCAGGTTTATTACGCACCCCTGATTCTAATATGGGCATGGCACAACAATTATTAGAATATGAAGTCAAAACAGGTTCTTGGCGCAATCTATTTCAGCAATTAGATAAAATTGCCGCCGTCACACCTGAAGATATTCAACGGGTAGCGAAAGCTACGTTTACCCCAGAAAATCGTATAGTTGGTAAATTGTTAAGTAAATCTCCTTAATTAGCTGACTTGAATCAATATATTCTCGTAGAGAGTTTTACGGTATTGCTAACCCACCCTACGAGAATATACATTAATATCATTTCCGGTAGAATACTTATCATATCTGTTGGGGCTGGTAATTGGTAATTTCCTCCTGCCTCCTACTATAGGAATAATATTTGAGTCCTGAAATTATTTGCGTAGGCAGCCAAGATGCAAAAGGCATAAGGTAAAAGGATTCTAGACGATTCAGGTGTACCGAGTGTTTTTCAAAAATCAAATATGAGTCCTATATCTACCAAATTTGAAATTTACGATCCCAATAAACCTACCGCAGATGCTTGGAAAGCTATAGATATTAAGAACTTACCCAATAGTCCTTATAAAACCCTTAAAGAAGACGGTCAACCAGATTTTATTGATCTTTATCCCCATACCTACCCCACTAAAGATGGCCGTTTCTTAATTACAGGTGACTCAGGTGGAACAAGGGAACTACCTCCCCGCAAAACCCATAATACTTATTTCCTGTCTATCAATGACTCGGAAAATGGCTTGTCTGTTAAATTTGATCCAGGTCCCAAACGTGCGGGATGGTCAAAATACTACACTACCAGCGTTCCCGATCCTAATACTCCTGGGGACATTTTGCTGATGGGTGGTTTAGAAGGTTCAAATGATCCCACTTTAGGCCCTGATACACCAGTTCCGGGAGAAAGAACTACGGCACAATTAGAACGCTGGTATGCTCCTGTTTCTGGAAATAGTGGTAAATGGGAACTAAACGAGAAGTTTCTTGGTTCTAGTCCCTCTAACCGTCGTGCTACTTTGAATGCGGTTATTCTACCTAGTAAAGAAATCTTGGTTGTGGGTGGCGGTAACTATGTATTCCATTTCCCTGTCCATCGTCCTCTATTGATGACACCTGATCCCCAAGCTCGTCAAGGTTATAAAACTGAGTGGATGAATCCAGGGACAGAACCCAGACTTTACCATAATAATGCTTTACTCTTGCCAGATGGACGAGTTTTAGTGATTGGTGGACAGGGTGCTTATGCCGGTTGGGATGATCGTAAGGGTGCAATTAAGCCTCCTGTGAATGTATCTCAACAACTGCGTTTGGATATTAAACCTGGTGGTGTGGAAATAGCAGAGCAAGGACAAAATTACTTATCTGCGGAAACTTGGCAACCAGAAATATTTAATCCGCCTTATCTATTTATAGATGGCCTAGGCTACTCATGGTTGGAATTTTGATCAGCGTTTGGCAGATTTGAAGTTTAACCAAAATATTAGCAATAATACTGGTGCAAGGATGGCTAGTGTTTCTTTTACCGCTCCTACGGACAAACATCTCAATCCCCCTGGTTACTATATGCTGTTCTATGTCAATGGTAAAGGTAAACCTTCTCATGCCAAGATGTTGCAGTTAGTTCTGTAAACCACTGGAATTTATGAAAGATTAGGGTTTAGCACTGCTAAACCCCTACTATATTTGCAGTAGGTTTTGCTTAAGTCCTGCCTATACAGAAAGCCAGTTTTACTCCTGACTTCTGACTCGGTGACTTCTCAATTCTGCTGTATATCTCTCCCCATAAATAAAAAATAATGTTTAAATAAGCGCAAGACAAGCTTGTGGCGAGGTTCACGCTTATGAAATTACGGGAATTATTAGCGGCTGTAGATGGTATTGAGTTTGTACATATACCAGATGTTGATATTCAGGGACTAAAAACAAATTCCCATGCCTGTACTGCGGGAGATTTGTTTATTGGGATGCCAGGAACTAGGGTAGATGGTGGGGAGTTTTGGCCGGGTGCTTTAGCTGCTGGCGCTGTTGCAGCTATTGTTTCCCCGGAAGCAATGGCAAAAAATCCCCCTACACCCAACGCTGTGGTTATTAGTGCGGATAATATGATTCAAGCTTGCGCCCAAATAGCGGCGGTTTTTTATGGTTATCCTGGACAACAACTGAAAATGGTGGGTGTGACGGGGACAAATGGCAAAACTACCACTACACATCTGATTGAATATTTCTTAACTCAAGCTAATTTACCATCGGCGTTAATAGGTACACTTTACACGCGCTGGCCTGGTTTTGCTGAAACTGCTGTAAATACTACTCCTTTTGCAGTGGATTTACAAAAGCAATTAGCAGAAGCTAGAAGTGCTGGTTGTGAAACTGCGGTGATGGAAGTTAGTTCCCATGCTTTGCATCAAGGTAGAGTATTAAGTTGTGCTTTTGAGGTGAGTGTATTTACTAATCTTACCCAAGACCATTTGGACTATCACAAGGATATGGAGGATTATTTTGCGGCGAAAGCGTTGTTATTTAACCCTAATTATCTCCAAGGAAAAGCAATTATTAATGCTGATGATGCCTATGGTAAACGGATAATTTTATCTTTACATCGGGAACAGGTTTGGAGTTATAGCGTTAACGATGATACCGCAGATTTCTGGATGAGTGATTTAAGTTATCAACCAAATGGTGTAAGTGGAATTTTGCATACTCCTAAAGGAAATGTAGCTTTTAATTCACCGTTAGTTGGTCAATATAACTTAGAAAATCTTTTAGCTGCGGTGGGTGCGGTTGTTCATTTGGGGTTAGATTTGCAATTGGTAGCAAATGCTATTCCTGGTTTTCCTGGTGTTCCTGGACGGATGGAACGGGTGCAAATTAATTCACAGCAAGATATTAGTGTGATTGTAGATTATGCCCATACTCCCGATAGCTTAGAGAATTTACTTAAAGCTGCTCGTCCGTTTATACCTGGTAAAATGATTTGTGTGTTTGGTTGTGGAGGCGATCGCGATCGCACAAAGCGCCCGAAAATGGGTAAAATAGCGGCGGAACTAGCTGATGTAGCTGTGGTGACATCAGATAACCCGCGAACGGAAGACCCAGAGAGGATATTACAGGATGTACTGGCAGGGATTCCTGATATAGTACAACCAATAGTTATTAGCGATCGCTCTACCGCAATTTATACCGCAATTTTACAGGCTCAACCTGGGGATGGTGTATTATTGGCTGGTAAAGGCCATGAAGATTATCAAATTCTTGGTACTGAAAAAATCCATTTTGACGATAGAGAACAAGCACGGGAAGCTTTAAACCAAAGAATAAATAACCAAAACTAGCTTGCACAGGTGGGGAAACCCCACCTTCAAATCATATTTGATATTTTTTGTCAATGCGTAAGTTGTAAAAAATCAAAAAACTCTAACAGATGTTATGAAAATTAACCTAAGTAAGTGGACAGAATTAATTACACAATGTCATTACCTTAGCGAAGCGAAGCATTAGCCATATAGAACGAAGTAAAATGACGTATTGACAAGGGTTGAGATTGCTTCGCTGCGATCGCAATGACTGTAAATATTTTTGTCAAACTACTTAAACCAGAGGAGCATCAAAGATAATTCTTAGAAAGATATATGATATCTATATACAAGATACAAGTAATTATACATAATCAGAGTAATAATCTGATATGTTGATAGATTAAGTTCCTATCTTCTATTATCAATCTGTGAGGAGTTATCGTGGCTATAAAAATCTCTGGTGCTTGCGGTTTAGGCATACTGCATCTGTTAGCTTTAACATTACCTGCACAAGCTATAGATGGATTCGCTGAAGGTTTTGCTAATTCAGAAGAGTATACATCTAATCATCAAAATATCACATCTGCAGAGGTTTCTCAACCAACATTAACGGCAGAAACTGTCCCTTCAGCAACCCAAAAATCCACAAACACAGATTCATCCGCAGGACAGGTAACATCCGTTTCCCAACTTTCCGATGTTCAACCTAGAGACTGGGCTTTTAGTGCATTACAATCTTTAGTAGAAAGATATGGCTGTATTGCAGGATATCCTAATGGTACATTTCGCGGCAATCGCGCTTTAAGCCGTTATGAATTTGCTGCTGGTTTAAATGCTTGTTTGGATAGAATCAACGAGTTACTGGCAACTGCTACGGCTGATTTACCATCAAAGCAAGATATAGCAACTTTGAAAAAATTGCAAGAAGACTTTGCCGCCGAATTAACAGGTGTTTCGGGGATTTTAGCTAATGGCGGACGGAGTATTAGTTTCCTCAGTGCTGATACTTATACTAACAGTCGAGGCGGTGATATTTACCTTTCTACACCGTTGTTAACTCTTCAGAATGGAGGGATAATTTCAGCAGGTTCTTTAGGTGCTGGTGATGCGGGAAATATTACTATTGATGCTGGGCGGGTACAGCTTTTAGGGATACAAAATCCAGGAGAATTAAATAGTAGAATTCAAGCTTCTGTGGGAATTGTGGGGGAAGTAACTAATCCTAATGCTACAGCAAATGCAGGTTCATTAAATCTGAATGTGCAAGAATTATTAATAGCAAATGAATCTACAATTAATGTTCAGAGTTTAGGAACTGGAAAAGCTGGAAGTATTAATATTCTGGCTGATGCTATGAAGTTAAATAATAAAGGCAGCATCAATGGTAGCACGGATGCAGGTGGTGGCGGAAACGTTAATATCACAGCTACAGAATTACAATTACGTCGAGGTAGCCAAATTACAACGGATGGTGGTAGTTCTGACGGTGGAAACATCAATATCAACAGTGAAATTTTGTTAGCATTTCCCCAAGAAAATAGTGATATTACAGCTAATGCGCGAACCGCCCAAGGTGGTAAAGTGACGGTGAATGTCCCCTATATCTTTGGTTTTAGTGCCGTTAGTCGAGAACAAGTGAGAGAACGTTTAGGACTGACAGATGCAAAATTTGCTGCTTTACAGGTAAATCCCACATCTCTACTCAATACCAGTGATATTGCTGCTTTTTCCCAAGTCTCAGGGCCGTCTTTACAAGGAACTGTTACTTTTAGCACCTCTGGAGTAAATCCAGCGCAAGGGTTGGTGGAAATACCGCAAACTGTTGTTGATCCGAATACGTTAATTGCGGCTAATCCCTGTACAAGAGGGGCAGGGAGCGAGTTTTCTATTACGGGGAGAGGGGGAGTACCACCCAGCCCTAATGATGTCCTGAGCGGTAATTCTGGGCAGTCTGCGTGGGTGGAAGAGGCAGGGGTGCAGGGGAGCAAGGGTGCAGGGGAGCAAGGGTGCAAGGGTGCAGGTAGAAAATGTTTCTCCACCATCTTTTGCGGAGGTGATACCGGCGAGGGGTTGGGTGATGAATAACAAGGGAGAGGTGACGCTTTTAGCTTATGAACCGACGGGGGAATTTTCACAGCGTGCTTGGCGGCCTTTATCTAGTTGTCGGCCACATTGATGGAGTATGGGGTGAAGAAACTTTTTCGAGTATAGATTTATCAACGCCATGTTTAGAAAACTCGAATTTATCCTGAGAAAATTTCGTTTGTATTTCTTCAAGAAAAACTGATATTATTTTATCTCTTTGCTCAAGAACTTACTTTGCTCAAGAACTTAACAATCCCAGAGGTTGGACTATTGTAAATTTTGTAAACCCATTGCTATTTTACTGTGTTTTTCAATTTGTCCCATCACTTGTTTTGCACGTTTGATTACCACAGCAGGTAAACCGGCTAACCTTCCGGCTTCAATTCCATAGGATTTATCAGCACCACCGGGTTGAACTTGATGTAAAAAGATAATTTGATCAGGCAATTCTTTCACGGTAACTTGATAATTTGCGACATTAGAAATAATACTAGCCAATTCATTTAACTCATGATAATGGGTAGCGAAAATAGTTCTAGCTTTAATCTCCACTGCTAGATATTCTGCCACAGCCCAAGCAATAGATAAACCATCAAAAGTTGCAGTTCCCCGACCAATTTCATCTAATAAAACCAAAGATTTTGCAGTTGCATGATTGAGAATATTTGCAGTTTCATTCATTTCCACCATAAACGTAGATTGACCAGTTGCTAAATCATCAACAGCACCAACACGGGTAAAAATGCGATCGCACACCCCCAACCTAGCAGACCGCGCCGGCACAAAACTACCCACCTGCGCCATCAATTGAATTAAACCCACCTGTCTTAAATAACAACTCTTCCCACTCGCATTTGGACCAGTCAAAATCACCAAATCAGGAGAAGATGTACCCTTCTTCCCCTCTTCCTCTGCGTCCTCTGCGCCTCTGCGGTTCGTTCCTCCTAAGCAAGTCGAATTAGGAACAAAAAACCCAGAAGGTAAAGACTGTTCCACCACCGGGTGACGACCATCAATCACATTAATCTCCCGTCCTGCAACCATTTCCGGGCGACAGTAACCTTGATGTACAGCCAATTCCGCCAAACCAGATAGTACATCGGCAGCAGCCACCGCACGGGCAATATTACGGATTGTTTCGGCGTGAGAACCGACTTCATCCCGTAATGCGTCAAAAATCTCATATTCCAACTGATTTAAATCATCTCGCGCTGTCAGAATACGTGCTTCTCGTTCTTTCAAGTCTGGAGTAATGTAACGTTCCTCGTTGGTCAGGGTTTGTTTGCGAATGTAATTATCAGGAACTTGGTCAGATTTACTGCGGGAAATACTGATGTAATAGCCAAAGGTTTTATTAAATCCTACCTTCAAAGTGGGGATTCCCGTTCTTGCTCTTTCATCTACTTCTAAGTTTGCAATCCATTGTTGATCTGCTTCTACTGTAGCCTTTCTTTCATCCAAGAGGGGATTGATTCCAGGACGAATTAAACCACCTTCTTTTAAATGAATTGGTGGTGATTCTACGATGTGAGCGTGTAACTTTTGGGCTATTTCTTCTAGGATCGGTGGCACTTTTTGCAAAGCTTTTAAGAAAGGGGATTTCGCATCTGCCACTAAGCGAGATAATTCGGGTAAACGGGAGAAAGAATTAGCTAAAGCCACTAAATCCCGTGCATTGGCTCTACCAGAAGCGGCTCTGACGGTTAAACGTTCTAAATCGTAAATTTGCCTTAATAATTGCCGAATATCTTGACGTAAAGGCGTATTTTGTACTAATTCTTGAATGGTATCTTGCCGTGATTTAATGCCTTTAAGATCAAGTAGCGGTTGTAACAACCATCTTCTTAATGCCCGACTACCCATAGCGGTGTTGGTTCTATCTAAAGCCCACAATAGAGAACCGTGAAATGTACCATCGCGGACGGTTTGGGTAATTTCCAGGTTACGACGGGTTTGATGGTCTACGATTAAATAATCAGTTAAGGTATAGGTGCGTAACAATTGCAGAGATACTGGATTAGCTTTTTGTGTATCTTCAATGTATTCTAAAAGACCTCCGGCGGCGCGAACTGCCAGGGGTAGATGTTCGCAACCAATACCTTCAAGCGATCGCAATTTGAATTTCTGCAATAATTTACTTCTAGCTTCAGCTTGGGAAAAGGGAACTTGCGATCGCAAACTATAACAAAATGTAGGTGGTAAACATTGGGGCAAAGATGGGGAAGTTTCACCAGGACGCAGTAAACTGCCTAAATCGGGGGCGTTGGTGGGAAACAAAACTTCTGATGGTTGCAATCGCATTAACTCTTGAGTGAGGTGTTCTAAATCACTCCCTTGAGTTGTGAGAAATTCGCCTGTTGATATATCTGAGTATGCCAAGCCCCAATGGGTTACAGCAATTACCACAGCCGCTATGTAATTATTGCGACTGGCTTTGAGCATTCCTTCTTCTAATAAAGTTCCAGGCGTGAGAATGCGCGTTACTTCTCGCTTCACTAAACCAATGGCATCAGCAGAGTCTTCTACCTGGTCACAAATCACCACAGCATAACCTTTTTCTACTAGCATAGTTGTGTAGCGTTCCCAAGCGTGATGAGGTACACCAGTCATGGCAACACGACCGACTTCGCCACCATGTTTGCTGGTTAAAACTAATTCTAATTCTCTGGAAACAGTTACAGCGTCTTGGAAAAAAGTTTCAAAGAAGTCACCAACACGATACAGCAGCAACGCATGAGGATATTTGTCCTTCATTTCTACATAGTGCTGATACATTTTACTCAGCTTACTGCGGTCTTCTACCAGATTTGTATCGGTAAGTGATGTGTTTGGCTGCTGTGGTTCTGGTGTGGAAGTGGTCATGGTAGATGCTGAGAATTTATGGCACAGTTTAGGCACTATCTCTGATGATAGCGTGATGTGGGGGATGGGGAGCGATCGCTTAAAGTTTATTTATTTTTAGCGACCTTCCACCAGCATTTCAATTACTTCCCGTAAATTTTCCTGTAATTCATCCAATGTTTCCCCTTGAGAATGCGCTCCCGGAAACCCAGGGACATAACCTACATAAAGCTTTGTTTGTGCATCTCTTTCAATAATTGCTGTGAAAGTTTTCATATAATTCTATGTGAGATGATATGTTTAGATTTTAGATTATTTTCGACTACTGCGACGAGTTGATGCTTTTGTTAGTTCATAGGCTTTCAGTTCACGATCACCTGTAAAAATTTTTACAGGAGAACCTGTTTTAGCGTAGAATTGAGCCACATTTTTAATTGTGGCATCCCCTAGAGAAATGTTACGAGATGCTAGTACAGGCCATTCTAAGGCTAACTCTTTCAGTTTTTCTTTACTCCACAGTTCATCTAACTCAGTAGTAAAAACAGCCCAAGGGATAATTCCCTCAGCTACTTTTATCAAGATATCAGCAAAAGCTTGAGCAATTTCATATCGTTTTGAATTAGCTTGTGCAATATGATTACCAGTTTCAATAATTGTTGCTAATGGCAATATAAAATCTGTTCCTTGTTTTTCTTCTTCTAGAAAACGAGCATCAACTCTTTTTTTATCCCATTTATCATTATCATCCCCACAGGTCTCTTTACCAGGAACACCCAGATAAACACAAAGTATTGAAGTATCAATAATCAGAACTTTTTTCATAATCTGCCTTATTTTTGATTAGAGAGACTCTTTTCAATTGCACCTTTAGTTGCTAATCTTCCTAAAGTTCCTGATGCTAGTAACAGGGGCAGATTTTCAATATCTTCTAATAAAGTAAGTTTACTTTCTCCCGTTTCTGAATCTCGATGTGCAACAACTACAAAAGGAACGATTTCGGGACCAAAAGCATCTAGTAGAGCTGGGTTATGGGTGGTTAATAAAATATCAATATTGCGTTTAGTGCCAATTTCTTTTAATATTTTCACTAATAATGCTGCACGGGAAGGATGTAAACCATTATCTATTTCTTCGATGACAATTTGACTACCTTCAGGACGGGTTAATAATGCTGTGAGAATTGCTAGAAATCGCAATGTTCCATCTGACATACTTCTCGCATCAATTTCTGTGATTTCTCCTGGTTTCCATTCTTCTTGACAGTAAAGCATGGCATCTGTACCAAATCTTCCTACTTTTTCAGCCCATACTTTTTGAATATCACCTTCTGGTAAATTTTTGATATAATCAGATAAATTCGATTCAACTCTTATTTTTTTTTCATCTGGTAATGCTGCTAAAAAACCTGCAATATTTGAAGCATCACTTTCTAATTTGTCAGAGAGTCGTGAATAATCACGCATTGTTGATGGAATGGGATTTAAGATGAATAGGTTTTGTAGGGTTTCAGAATTCACAGTAATTGCTTTAACCATCTCTATCGACAATCCATTTACTTGACTTAGGATAGATTGATTATGTCGAAATTTTATGTTTCCATAAATATCATAAGTATAATCATAGAATTTTACTTTCATATTTGAATTATGAGAATTTGATCTATCTGCTTGAAATAACATTTCTTTATCAGAATCATAGTTATTATCTATGGAAGATTGATCTTTTATTAACGATAAAGATTCATCTACAACTCCTATATTTTTTTGAGTTTCTATAGTAATAGTATAAAAATAATCTTTTTTGGCGTATTCTCCATAGACAAATACTCTTAACGTAAACCCCTGTTCTGGTTTTCTTGCAGCCCACTCAACACCACCATGAATAGAAGGAAGTTTTTTATCTCCTGCTAAAGCAGTTTCAATATTTTCACCATTAGCTATTCTTTGTAAAAATTCCAAAGCTTCGACCACATTAGACTTACCACTTGCATTAGTTCCAACAAGCACAGTTAAAGGGTCAAGTGGAAGTTCTGCATAACGGAAACTTTTCCAATTTTCCAGAATGAGTTTTTTCAGCATAATTAACAGCAAATATATTTTATTTACTTAATACTTATAGCATTTCTTTATGAGGCTGCGCTGAATTTTTGGCTTTTATATTTTCCTCCTCTGTGTCCTCTGTGTCTGGAGTGGTTCGTTTTTCCTTAAATTATGAGATTTGTAGGTTGGGTTGAAGCATGAAACCCAACATAAGCGTTGGGTTGCGCTGTCGCTTAACCCAACCTACAGAAAATGGACAAGGTATTGCTTAATATTTATAATATACATAAAATCTTTTTTATTCTACAACAGTAGTGATTACTTATACAGTCATTAAATTTGTGGTGCGGGCAAAATGCCCGCTAAATTTGTACCTCATATCTTCGGGAACTGCTGTATATTTTATCTAGAATTAAGCAGCAGCATATAGGCCAATTTTTGCAAATCTGCATGAGAATGTTCTATATCTACTGCTAATTTAGCTAATTCATCAGCTTGACGCAGGAGAATATTCATGATAGTTTTTCGCAATTCTAAAGCAGCTTGAATTTCTGCATATTGCCAGGGTAAAGATGTTAATTCAACTATTTCTTTCCAGGATGCAAATGATTGACGAGGACACAAACGCAAATCTTCTGGAGATTGGGTGAGGGAAAAAGGCTGATTAGGATTTCCTCCCCAATTGACAGTTTGAATTACTTCAGGTCGAAACCACAAAATATAATTTTCAGAAGAAATGGCAATAGCTAATAAACCACTGGCAACATTTTTAAAACTAATTCCATTTAGATATATCTTAGGTAAGGAATTAGTGCAAAATACCTCTTTTTGAACATTATTTTTTAGCCATGCTATTAAAAAATCTAGTTCTTGGATTTGGGGAGTATTGCCAATTAATTTATATTTTCCTCCTACATATATGGCTACACCTTGGGCATGGGTTAAATCCAAAATATTCGTTTGATTGTTGACTAAAGCATGAATAAAGTTATCGGTTTGAGATATTGATTGAATCAATGATGATTGAATTTGTTTTAAATTGATGCGGTAATCATAATCTTCTATTTCTTCTCTGGCGGAAATTTCACCAAATATAACTCTAGCTAAAAATTCACAGGCTTTCCGTAATTCATAAGAAACATATTTGGGTGATTGATGATGACAAGCTACCAAACCCCAAAGTTTTTGATCTTTAATTAAGGATATGGTTAAAGATGCACCTACACCCATATTATGTAAATATTCAATATGGCAAGTGGCGGGACTTCTGAGGATGGAATTAGTTAAATCAATCGGTTGACCACTGTAGGGGTTAAGTTTAGGAAAAAGTTCTACTGATGATGAAAATTCTGTATTGGGAATGATTCTGATGGAATTATCCAAAAATAATTGTCGTGCAGGTTTGGGAATGTCTGACTCTGGATAATGTAAACCCAAATAAGGTTCTAATAAATCTATTTTTGATTCAGCAATGACAGTACCATGTCCATCATCATTGAATTTATATAACATTACCCTATCAAATGCTGTAATTTTGCGGATTTCTTGAACAATAATTTGGCTACAATCTTTGAAGTTTTTGTGTGCTTCTAGTTTTTTGATTGAGGTTTTAGCGAGATGATAAAAACTTAAAAAGGGGATATTTTCTTGAGAAGTTGCAGGTTCTAATTCTAGGATTAAAAACCCTTCGGAGTTGCGATGAAAGACGGCATCAAATATTGTATATTCATCCCCTTGTTGTTTAATCCAAATTTTGGTGGGATTAATAAAATCTAGATTTTCTTCGGATAACCAAAATTTAATTTTCTGGATTTGATAGGGATCTAATAAATCTTCTAATTCCTGTTTGACTATTTCCTCTGGAGATATACCAAAGGTGCTGAAAGTATTGGAACTAACTTGTAATATTTGTAAATCTGGTTCTTGTAATACTAATAAAATTCCATGGGGTTGAATTTGATTTAGAAAATGTATCGGAGCTTCTTTTAATCTAGCGATATTTACATACTGCTGTTTTAGATTGATATTCATAAAGCTTCTCTCTAGGATGAAGGAGTAGAGGATAAGCTGTTAAATCTTTAAGTACCTGAGCAAAATTAATTAAACATTTTTAAAATACCTAAATTAATGAATTAGGTAGGGGAAAACCCCCTGTGGTTGCCCCATAAGTTGGGGTAGGTACGGGGACGCTACCCCAACATCACATCTAAATCTTTTATATAATTAATTTTGCCTACCTACTTAATTAGATTTACCATCTTTGATGATAGCAAAGTCTGTAGTGATATCTGCTTTCATGATTGTTTACATTGTAACAGTTACGTAATTAATATAGTAATAACAAATGTAAAAACATGAAGAGATTGAAACTATACTATTTGTATATATTTATTAAGAGACGTTCCGGCGGAATGTCTCTACTGTTATTGTTGTTCAAATCCAAGAATTAAACCACATCCGCATTCGATAATCATGGGGAGATAGAGGTAAACCGAGATAAATAGGCATCCAAAATATAAAAGCAGCAATGATGATAAAGGTGATGGTGACACCAACTGCACGAATTGGTTTTTGATAACTCAATAAACATTGATCAACAAACCAAGCAATGGCTATAAATGTAAAGATAACTGCACACATATAATGGTAGATGAATACACATCTTGTTACCTTTATCCAAGGTAGAAAATTGGCTGTATAATTGATGACTAAAAATAAAGCAATCCAGGTATCAAGGGTAAGATTCTGAGGAATAAATAGCCGCTTTCTTGTGATTGATGGCATGATTATTTGATTGATGAGCATAACAATTAAAAATATCATTGCTCCTAAACCAAACCACCATAAAAAGGGATTTCCTATGGCATGAACATCATACACTATCTTAGTAGCATTACTAGGTAAGGGTGGCCCAAATACAGGTAAAACTTCCTGAATGCTTTGGGTAGTTTCATAATAATAAGCCATAGGACGAGTTAACAATGGCCATTTATACCAAGCTGCACAATAGGGATGAATACTAGGACTATTCCCACCTAATTTGAGGTGAAATTGCAAAATTTGTTGATGAACTTCAATAAATCCATATCTTTTATCTAATTGGAGATGGGGAATCCAAATTAGACTATAGACAACTGCGGGAATAATGCCTAAATAGGAAGACATTTGCCAAATATTTAGTTGTGTGAGATCTTGTAATGGTGTCGTTATGTTTGTACTTGGGGAGGTTGTATTTAAAGATTGCAACCATTTAATTATCCAGGTTGTGATCCATAAAACATAAACAGCACCTAAAAACCATAAACCATTCCATTTAGTGGCGACTGAAGCACCAAAACAGATGCCAGATAGAATTAACCAAAATGAGCGTTTTTCTTTTTCTAGTGCTAATAATAATAACCATTGTCCCAGGAGTCCAAAAATTACTATATATACATTACTTAAAGCATAACGAGATTCTACTAAAAATAAACCATCATAAGCTGTAAAAACTCCCGCTAATAAGGCAAAACGATGACGATAACTCAATTGATAAGTTAATAAAGTGACGATTACAGGAATTAGTGAACCAGTGAGGGCATTAACCCAGCGATAATTCCAGGGTGATAATAAAGAACCGGTGAGATTATTGACATTATCTTGAGCAATAGGAACATATTTACTCAGCCAAATTCCTAAACCAATTAGATATTGACTCAGGGGCGGATGGGCGTTAAAAAATGGTGTTTGGGTAAGATAGTTATTACCAAATTTAGCAAAATAAACTTCATCAAAGACTAAAGTATTAAATTTATTCAATTGCCAAAAACGTAAAGTCAGCGAGATTATAAATATTCCTAATATCCCTAATCGAAATGAATTTTTTTCCATGTTTAATTGCTGAGAAAAATATGTAATTAATTTTGCTGGGGATACTTAAACTACTAATTGTTTAAGTTTGGTTTTTTGTGGAACAATAATAGTTCGATACCATAATATTTAGTAGTAGTGCCTAAAAATTCCATGTCTAGTCTTTGGGTGACACGAATAGAAGCATAATTTTCTGGTTTGACTACAGCATAAATAACTGGGATATTGAGAATATTAAAGCCATAGTCCAGCATAGCGCGTCCTGCTTCAGTAGCATATCCTTTTCCCCATACAAATCTGCCTAAGTGCCAACCAATTTCTAAGTCTTCTGTCAACATTCGATTTTCATCGGGTAGCTGGGAAAGCATGATTGTGCCGACGATTTTTGTGGTATCTTTTTCGATAATTGCCCAAGTTCCAGAGCCATTTTTTCGGATTTGCGATCGCTCTAAACTATCAATTAAACGCTGACGTTGTGCCTCAACACTGGGGGGACGTGCTGCACTTCCTAAAAAATAAATAACTTCAGGATCATTATAAATTTCAAATACTTGTTCGGCATCTTTATCTGGTATCCAACTGCGAATAATTAACCGTTCTGTTTCTAAAAGAGTCGTCATTTTACTTTTATTAATGTTAATAACCGTTTAAGAATGACTGTAATTGGCGAATGAATCTTTGTAATTATAAAACATCAGAACTCAGCTTTTTCACTGTTAATTGACAAATAATTTTGATCAAATATTGCAGAAATAGAGAATAATAGGTGTAGTTCCACTACATAAATACATCTCCTATGTCACAATTAGAACGATACCTGAAAATGGCAGAAGACGAACTGACAGAGTATAGCACCGATGGTCGCAAAATCGAAAAACTCCGCCGTAAGATTAGTTTATCTCTATCATTAGCAGAACAAAGGGATCTAAAAACCGCATTATTAGCTACAATACCAACCAGTAAAATTGCTGAAATCGTGGAGGAGCAAAGACAAGTGGTGGCCTTACCCTTTTGGGGTATAGCTGGTTTGGGTTTGTTATTTGGTATTTCTCTCAATCAACCCATCTGCTTATTAGCAGCTATAGCAGGAACTGTCACAGCTTTTAAAATTCAAAAATGGGGTTGGGAATTAGAGGCAAATCGCCTACTATTACGGACACTAGAAGATATTGAAAACCGTATTAACCAACAAAAATAAGTTAGAAAAGAACATTAATTCAGGACTAAAAATTTATGACCAAGTATGATTATATTTTCAAATCCTCAGCACCTATAGTAGAATCATTGAATCAAGAAGAATCTGTAGCAGCAATTGCCGTGATTACAGCGATTTTTGATGAAGGGATAGAAGATTTAGATGTAGAGATATTAGCCGATATTCTGTGGGAATTTGAGCTTTTTGAGCAATATTCAGAAGAAGAAATATTAGAAACAGTTGATAGATTGATAGAAATTGCCCAAAATTATGGATTAGGATCTTTATTTAATGCCGCTAATGCCGGAATTTCTGATGAAGTAATTTTGGATGGGTTTGCAGCAGCTATAATCATGCTTCTGGAGGCTGAAGATTTGATTATTCCTGCCGATAAAAAACCATATCTTAAAGAACTACAAATAGCTTTAGAATTGGATGATGAAGAAGCAGAAGAAATTCTTAAAGAAGTAATTGCTGCTATTGAAGCCGGGGATGAGGAAGAATATATAGAAGAAGATTATCAACCAATTATATTTAACGAATCTGGGGAACAGTTTTATCAATCTCCTTTGGGAAATTTTACACTTCCCATTCCTCTTGATTCTCTCCAAGGTGGCAGAATCCAAACGGAAGAAGGCATGGTTAGTTTTTCCGATGATTTAGGAACTTTATTTAGAATTGATTATTATCCTCTTTCTGACACACAGATTGATGATATAGAATCAGAAGGAACTGAAAAATATTTGCATCGAATTTTAGTAGATAGATATGTTCCCCAGGCAATAATTGCGAATGTTCCTCATGCAGAACTTAAGTATACAGAATATTTACAAGATTCCTTAGAAAGATATTACTATGTATTAGTAGATATGCCCAAAGGATCAACAATTTCTAAGCAAGAAACTAACGGTAACGGTATTAGATTAGATGCTTATAGAGGATTATTATCCTTTATAAATAATGAATTTTTGTATATAGTTAGTAGCCAACGGAGTTTTTTAAATGGTGAAACACAGGGTACGGTAAAAGAAGAGGCTGAAAAAATTAAAGAAACTATTTTAGAGTTTGTCGCCACCATTGAGTTTACCTAAATGTAAATATTTAGCTATCAGTAATCAGCCATCAGAGCGTATGTATGGGTAGATAGGGTTGTCATCAAATCAAGCGATCGCAAATGCCTAAATTGCGAGAAACTAAGAAGATATCTATTCTAGATCAGGAGAATATCATGGCTTGGACTAAAGTTTTAGGGGCTGATGCACTCACACCCGGTGCGCGAGAAGTAGTTAAAGTAGGCGATCGCAAAATCCTACTCCTAAACCACGAAAATAAGCTTTATGCAGTAGATAATACCTGCCCCCACTTAAAATTGCCCCTCACAAAAGGCAAAATTGAAGATGGCGCTATAGTTTGTTCTTTCCATCGCAGCGCCTTTGACTTGACAAATGGCCAAGTCAAAACCTGGTGTCCATTTCCACCAGTAGTTGGTACATTATTGGGAAAAGTTTCCGCAGAAAAAACCCTACCAACCTATCCCCTGAAAGTGGAAGAAGGTAGTATTTTGATTGATGTTCCCTCAGCGTAACCCCTAATTTAATAGAAGTTGGGTTTTTATCCCAACCTCTATCATGATCAAATATTGACCACTCACTGATGCTAAATAAAGCTAAGAATTGTTAACGGATCTTTACTAAACATATTGATCATCCATTTTGCAGCGATAATAGAAACATAAGAAAATGGAGTGAAGAAAAAATACTTCCTCTGAAAAATCCCTAGTTACCAGCTAGTAACGAGAGGTGGAATATGACAAGCCAAGATTTTATTATTCATCACGGTTATACCTATATAGCTGTTAAGCTTGGTATCTTAATTTTAGCTTTGTTACTGTGGTTGATTGTCACAGCTTCTCCCGTAATTTAACAACATTTACCATCAGGAGATATTTCATTAAAAACCTCAATACTAATTAATTCTAGCGGTGGATATCTCTTGGCAAACTTGCAAAATTATTCAGCCAACCCTGCCGCCAAAAGAAATATAGTAACGTAATAGCAACTAAAAACATTAGTGCTAAACACAGAGGATAACCCCAATACCAATTTAATTCCGGCATATTGTGGGGTGATTTTTCAGTATTGAAATTCATCCCATATACCCCTGCAATAAAAGTTAAAGGAATAAAAATTGCAGAAACCACCGTTAGCAACTTCATAATTTCATTCATCTTATTACTAACTGCCGATAAATAAACATCCATTAATCCAGCTACTAATTCTCGATAGGTTTCCACTATATCTATTAATTGCACCGTATGATCATAACAATCTCTCAGATAAATTCTCACCTCTGGACTAATTAATTCACTACCATCTCGAATTAAAGCATTAATCGCATCTCTTTGTGGCCAAATTGCCCGCCGTAGCTGCAACAATTCCCGGCGAATTTGATATATTTTTTGCAATGTTTTCTGACTAGGATTAATGATTACTTCCTCTTCTAAATCATCAATACGTTCTCCATAGAGTTCCAAAACTGGAAAAAAGCCATCAATAATTGCATCTAACAAAGCATAAGCTAAATAATCACTACCTTGGCGGCGGATAATACCTTTAGCCTTATCAATTCTCATTCTCACACCATCAAAACAATCATGTTCTGGTTCTTCCTGCACCGTTAATACATAATATTTACCTAATACTAAACTTACCTGTTCACTGTAAAAACTGCCACTATGATTATTAGGAACAACCATCTGGGCAATAATCACTAATTGATCCTCATAATCCTCTATTTTTGGACGTTCCACCATATTCATAATATCCTCTAAAATCAGAGGATGTAAATCAAAAGATTGACCTAAACGATGTAAAATATCCTTATTTCCTAAACCTTGGACATCCACCCAAGAAACAGAATTTGTATCTAAATATTTCATACATTCTTCTGGGTAATTGATTTGTTTCTGAATCAGATCAGTTTGATTATAGTCAATGAGAAAAATATTAGGTGGTTCGCTATTTTCATCAACAATAATTGTCCCAGGGATAGTTCCAGGCGTGTGGAAAAGTTCATTAACCTGTGATTTCCTCATCAATTTAGTACCTTTCCGGTTTTTCTTCACCATAAAATTTTCACCGCTAGTTATGAATGATTGGGATTCTAACACATATAATATTTTGAAGAGACAATTTAAAAGATATGTTTACAGCAGAAAAACAGCAAACATTTTGGTTAATTGAACCCGAAGCAAAACCATCAAAACAGATTATTGCTGGCGGATTCATTTTACCAGATGGACAAGTCGCCATAGTCCGAATTTTTCCCCATACAAGTCATGCAACTTTTCCATCTTGGGAGTCTTTTCAACAACTGCAAAATCAAAGAAACAGAAAATTAATATTTGGCCAAAACTCCCTTGATAATTATCAACTCCAAACTTTTCAATTAGTCAGAAATGAAGATATTACAGGAATTAGTGGTATTGGCATAGTTGCTATTGGCTGTTACTTTCAAATATATCCTCAAGATATCACTCCAAATTATACTAATATTGCTGTTATGCAATGGTTAAAAGAACCAAAATCAACAGCTTGGTATCCTCAAGGATGGGAACAAATTAAATTAATTCATGGACATAAAGGTAAAACCACACTTGTTATAGACTAAATACAGCAGAATTTAGAATTCAGGAGATATGTAGTGTGTGTTAGCGGTAGCGTAACGCACCATTCATCAATATTATAGTGCATTATGCCTTTGCCTAACACACCCTACAAATGCTATAAATACTGCTGTATATCTAATGCCAAAAATATCTATGAATAGCAGTGAAAACTCTTCTCAAAATCTCGTTTTAGTAGTTGGTTCTACAGGAGGAGTCGGACAACTTGTAGTTAGTCAACTATTAGCCAAAGGCTTACCAGTTCGCGTTCTCACCCGCAATGCCGAAAAAGCTGCACAAATGTTTAACGACAAAGTAGAAATAGTTGTCGGTGATATCTGTCAACCCAGCACATTAACAACCGCCATGACAAATATCACCTCAATTATTTGTTGTACAGGAACAAGTGCTTTTCCTACTAGCAAATGGGAATTTGATCAAACTCCTAATATTTTGGAATTAGGAATTACTTTATTGAATCCCCAATTTCTGGAAAATAAAGCCAAAAATACGCCCACGAAAGTTGATTATCAAGGTATAGTTAATCTCAGGGCTGTTTCATTCTAAAATCTGACATTTTATGTATTTACGACAATGCGTCATTTTAGGCTTCAGGAATTCCATCTCACAATGGCTGAAAACACCTAAATTCGTTGCTTAAATCTAGAATGAAATAACCCTGAGTTAATCTACTTACAGCCGCACCCAAAAACTTAAACCGCTTCGTATTAGTTTCCTCCTGTGGTATTCTTCGCAAACATCAATTTCCCTTTAAAATTCTTAATCTTTTTGGTGTACTCGATGCCAAAGAAAAAGGAGAACAAGCAATTATTAATTCCGGTATCCCCTATACTATCATTCGCCCCGGACGTTTAATTGATGGCCCTTACACATCCTATGATCTTAACACCCTACTGCAAGCTACAACCCAAGGTAAATTAAACGTCATGTTATCCACAGGTGATACAATTATAGGTGAGTCTAGCCGCATTGATGTGGCAGCAGTCTGTGTCGAAAGTTTATTTTATCAAACTTCTGTTAACAAAGTTTTTGAAATAGTTAACGAAGGAGATAGACCGTCTATAATTGATTGGCAAAGTTTATTTTCACAATTATAAAACTATAGTAAAAATATGAAACTAAATCATTTTTCATTTCTGGTGATTTTGGCAAGTTTTGTATGTTCACAACCAAGTTATAGCCAAACGCCTCCATCTCAAACATCCCAACTATCACAAATAGTCACGAACCTCAGACCTCAAGGACAAAAAGGACTAGAAATTTTTCTCAAATCCTACATTAATAATTCACAAACTCCACCTCAAGCAGAAGTGAAAGCAGCCCTCGATCAATTGTGCCAACAACGAGATTGTTATGCTTCTCAATTATATTGGTACACCGATTTAGAACAAGCTAAAGCTGCGGCGAAAATCACTGGTAAACCAATTCTTTCCTTACGATTATTAGGTAGATTAGATACAGAACTTAGTTGTGCCAACAGCCGATTTTTTAGAGTTGCCCTATATCCCAATGCGGCAATTTCTCAAACCTTGAAAAACGAATTTATTTTACATTGGCAAACCGTCCGCCCTGCACCAAAAATAACCATTGATTTTGGTGATGGACGCAAATTAGAAAGAACCATCACAGGTAATAGTATTCATTATATTTTAGATAGTGATGGTCGTCCTTTGGATGCCATTCCCGGACTTTATGGGCCACAAGCTTTTCTAAAACAACTCCAGCAAGGGCAAAAAATAGCTAAAATTTTGAGTAACCAAAAAGGTGAAAAATATAATTTATTATTACAACAATATCATCAACGCCGTCTTGATGATATTCAAAATCAATGGAGGACAGATTTATCTCAATTAGGTATACAATCTCCTCCTCGGTTAATAGAAAATTCCAATAATTCTATAACTAATCCTAGCGCGATAGTTGCAGGTTCTTTAGCAGTTTCTAAATCTAGGGTAGAAGCACCAATTCTCAGGTCTATACAACCAGAAACACCGGAAAATACCTCAGAAATTCTCGATCAACCAACCTGGAACAGATTAGCCAGACTCTATAAAAATGATGCTAACCTGGATAGTAATAGCATTGCCTTAATTCAGAATAAGAAATTACCAAATACCACAGATAAAAATAATTTATCCAAAGTAACTCGTAATTTTGAAACCGTCATGGCTTTAGATACAGTCAGAAATGAATATCTACTACATAGACAAATTCATCAATGGTTTTTAGCCCAAAATCAAACTTCAGATGTTAAGCAACTCAATGAAAAAGTCTATGCTGAATTGTTTTTAACTCCTAGTTCCGATCCTTGGTTGGGTTTGGTTGATAATAATGCCTATACAGCTATTGATAATGGTGGCATTGTCGAGAAAAATTAAAGTCTTAAACGTCACAATTTAGGTGAGGCGAGGAAGTTTTTGTTTTGCAGGTATAAGTAGGTGAGCGTTAAAAATTGTCGTTAAGATAAGGCAGGAGAAGTATTTGAACTTTGAATTTTGACTTGATTTTTCTTTCTCTTTGAGAGTCCAGAATTAATAATAGGCTCTGATTTATATACTATTTAGTGTAAGTCAGAGCCTGATTGATGACATTCTGAGATAACTTTAAAGTGAGACTGAGAATGAAGATAGACATTTCGAGATTTTAATTCTTAGGACATGAACTATCTTGAGGTTCTTGAGTTATTACAGTAACGTCTTTGTAACCTGCTGCTGATAAGATGTTTTCTACGATTTTTTTTGCATTGCTATTAGCAGCGTCTATAATGTTATCTCCGCAAGCTTCTAATTTAATTCTAGCCAGTGCATCCTTTTGTGCTTGATCTAGTAGTTCAATCTCAGCGTTAGGACCAAACCAGTTTTTGTGATTATCTAAAAGTTGAGATTTATCAGCTTCGAGGACTGTTTCAGTGATATAGGGAGCAGGTAAAGTAATTTTGATTTTCTGATTGTTGATATCTACATCTTCTACTTTTAATTTTTTGATGTCTATACCAGCACGTATTGTACCTGCTGCTTCATAAATAACTTTAGTATCTCCAAGATAGAGCGAAAATAGTCTGTTATCTTTAGTTTCAACTACTGATGCTTTACTGGACATCTTTACAGTATTGAGTTCACTTGTTTCTTTTAATCCACCCAAAATAACGTCTCTTATTTTTGCGCTCTCATTTGTTTTAACCCACGGCCAGCTAAAAAATAAGAATGCTGCAAGGATAAACGCTAAGATACCAAATAAAATCCATCTGGAAATAATTAATTCACCTGTAGCAAATTGCATGGTCTGTTTTAAACCACTGAAAGAAGTCATTGATCTTACTCCTAAATGCATTTAAATGCATTTGGATGTATATCTATGTTTTATAGACTAACAGAGTATACAATTAATTTTTACAGTGATCATACTTATTTTTATAAAATTTGAGATTACATAATCTTGTTGTTTAATAAAAACTGACGCAAAGAACTCAATTTATTTTCTCTGCGTTCTTTGCGTCTATGTGTGAGATATTACAGCAGATTACATATCTATGAGGTACAGAATCTAAGTTAAAACCTATACACAAAGACAGTTTTATTCCTGACTCCTGACTCCTGAATTCTGCTGTATTAAGCTACTGCTTTTTCCTTTTCTGGAACATAGGGTTTTTCTGCACCTTGGGCTAAATATGCAGCTAATTGACTTTCTATTTCATCGCGCACAATTTGCCGATATTCCATAAAATGTTCAATGTGGGCGCAGGTAGAAACGTATTGTTCCAGCACTTTGGGATTATGCTTGAGAATACTAAATAAATGATGCCAGAACTTCCAGCGAGTTTCCCGTTTAAAACCTTGTCGCCAAATTATCAGTAGTAAAGCTTTGACAACTACCCATTCGGGCATTTTAGCTGGGACTGTGTATCTCGCTGGCCCCAACATCATAAAACAGCGATAGGTGCGATCTAAATAGGCAACAGGGTCATATAAAGCACAGAAAGCTTCAATATATTCTCTGGCTAGTTCTTCCAGAGGACGGGTAGGAATGAAATTCATCAATGTGGTTTGGTTGATATTCCCATCTTGATTTTCCCGCAATCTGCCTTCTTTGGTCAGCCGATGCCATAATGCGGTGTTGGGTAATGCTTGTAACATGGCAAAGGTAGTAGAAGGGATGGCTGCTTGTTCGGCAAAACGGACAATGCGATCGCCCGCCCCAGACTTTTCCCCATCAAAACCAATAATAAACCCAGCCATTGGCCTTAAACCAGCTTTAATGATGGTTTCTACTGACTCAGTTAAAGAACTGCGAGTATTTTGGAATTTCTTAGTTAGTTGTAAACTATCTTCATCGGGAGTTTCAATCCCCAAAAATACAGCTTTAAAGCCACTATCAACCATCAACTCCATCATCTCTGCATCTTGTGCCAAATCAATGGAAGCTTCAGTATCAAAATTGAAAGGATATTGATGTTCTGCCATCCAAACTTTTAACTCTTTTAGCAACAATTTCACATTGCGTTTGTTGCCAATAAAGTTATCATCAACCATGAATACACCGCGCCGCCAACCTAACTCATAAAGATAATCTAATTCGGCTAAAAGTTGGGCTGGTGTTTTCGTTCTCGGTTTGCGTCCATACAATACAATGATGTCGCAAAATTCGCATTGGAAGGGACAACCCCGCGAAAATTGCACAGACATCATATCATAGGCATTAAATTCCAATAAATCAAAGCGGGGAATGGGTGTAGTTGTCACATCTGGTTTTTCAGTAGCCCGGAAAAATCCAGATTTTTCACCCCGTTGCACAGCTTCCACAAACATGGGTAAAGTGATTTCCCCTTCATCGAGGATCAGATAATCTGCCCCTGCTGCTTCCACTTCATGGGGTGTAGAAGTAGGATAGGGACCACCCAAAGCTACCAACTTACCCCGGCGTTTTGCTTCCCGAATTTGCTCAAGTAAGTCTTGTTTTTGGACAATCATAGCAGAGAAAATCACCATATCTGCCCATGCCCATTCTTCCTCAGTTGCCGGGCGAATGTTACGATCTACTAGCTTAAACTCCCATTCTTGGGGTAGGATAGCTGCCACTGTAACTAAACCTAATGGTGGTAATAGAACCTTTCTGTCAACCAGTGCCAGGATTTTTTCGTAAGACCAAAAGGTTTTAGGAAATATTGGATAAACTAGCAAGACACGCATAGTATCACCCCTCACGATTTATTTTGTGATCTAACTGTAACTAAAATTAAGACTAATTGACTTTTTTCTCAATTTGCCTTTAGGACTAAATTTTTTCTCTCAAAATGAATGTTTAAGCCGGTTATTGCGTGCAAAATTAGGCCGAGTAAATTGCTAAGACAGTGCGTCATCTGATTCTCTTACCATATCCGCTATTGCTTTTTCAGAAGCCCGATATAAACGAATACCGTTTTTCACAACCTCAGAAATCGCTTCGCGTTGTGATAATAGCTTTTGAGGGATAGGAAGGGTTAGAAGAACTGATTCAATAAATCTTGGATGATGTCCGCCTTCTTGTGATGCCTTAAGTACTTCCTGAATCCTGCTAGAGAGCAAGAATGGGACTAAAAATGCTATGGGTAGCTCATCAATTGAACGTAGAATAAAAAATTCAGTAGAACATAGGATTCGAGTATTTTGAGTATTAGCTATCTCTTTGTCAATAAATGCTACTTGACGTAAATATGGTCGAAGTCGAGAAATAATAACGTCCCCAGTCATTAGTTCCTTCTTAGCACTACCAATCTCTGTACCCACTACTGGCCGTTTTTTACCGATAACAATACCTTCTCTTACATCAGATGTATCAAGAACCAAGCATTCACCAATTTCAGCAGAGGGTTGAATCATTTTTCTAGCAGAAATAATGATTTCACCAAGTTCAATTACTTCAGATTCCTTTGTATCAAGTTTTCTTCGAGGATCGTATCTTTCTGGAGCGAGAATTATTGGTGAAGCCAAACGCGCTCTTGATTTGATTGAAATTAAAGCCATTCCTATTCCTCAAAGTTAATTTTAAAGTTAATATTTTCCTGAGCTAAAAATTTTAAAAAAGTCTCAGTTATTTCTAGGAAATCATGATCTACTGTATCCCAATTATTGCCCATATCTAGACAAGATTTCCGTAAAATAAATTGTCCTTTAGAATTTTTTCCGTCTTTTTCACTGATTGCAAAAAAGATATTGTAATCCGGCGAAAGCTTCGCTAAAGGATAATTTTTTTGCAGAAATAAAATGCTAGCTTTCTGATGAGTATGAGGAAGAAACGTGTTCCTTCCTAATCCTATAACAGCAAGAACCCTTGCTTTCTTTAAAACCCATTCACGTAAAAGACGAAATGAGTTACCTGCAAATTTATTGTGTGGCAAGACTATAGCTAAACGACCACCAGGTTTCAAAAGCTCAAGACAACGTTCAACAAAAAGTACATCTCTTTCAATTTGCGACTTTCTATTTGCAACAGTATAGCAATCTAAAAATTGCTTCTCTCTAATTTCACCGGCAAAAGGAGGGTTTGTAAGAATAACATCAAATCCTTTATGTCGCTTCATTCGGCTACGACATACATCTTCTATGGTGAGACTTGGATCGTCTGTATTATTAAAGAGTCCAACTATTGGAGGTTTTAATAAACTATTAAGTCGAATTATGTTGGTACTTCCATCCCCTGCAAGTACCATTAAAGCCTTAGCAACTCGTATAGCTCTAGCATCAATGTCAAAACCCCATAACTTTTCACGGCAAAAACGCTGAAGCTCTTCTTCGTTATTTATTCCCTCATTTCTTCTAACAAACCTCAGTGCATGAAGAAGAAAACCTCCTGAACCACAAGCTGGATCAAGAATGGTTTCGCATGAAGCCGGTTGTAAAATTCGTACACATAGTTCTACTACGTGTCGTGGGGTAAAGTATTGTCCTTTTGCCCCCTTAGCTGCCTTAGAGACTATGAATTCAAAGAAACTATCGATAACGTCAAGGCTATCATTTGAGATGCTGTGCCTCGAAATAGCATCTACACAAATAGAAAGATGTTCAGGTGTGAGTCTTGACTTAACTTCGTCAAGAACTCCAGTCCATTCCTTTTCAGCTTGACGCATGAGCTTGGCTATGGCTTCAAATGTAGCTTCATCGGTGCTGTAACGATGAAATTTTGTCTGTTGGCTTCGTTCGTCCCACAGCTTGGCTATGAGCAGTTTGAAAACTTCTTCAAATTCGTCCTCACCAGAATTAGCAAGAACAAGCTCCTCTATGCGAAGGAATAACGATTCGAGATTCCCTTTTTGATTGTGATGTCTTTTAGCCATGCTAATTCCTTTGAACCTTTCTGAGTATCGATTGAAATAGGATAACTGTCAAGATAACAGACGCGAGTCTATCAATATGCGATTTTGGGGTATTTTTCAGAGAGATTAATGATTAATGGCAGGAGCAGATGACATTCTCTCCCCTCTACGCATAATCTAAATTCGCATATTCCTTATTCTATGTCAGGAGTACATGACCCTCTTTATATCGAGTTTATTGCTCACCTTCGTAATGCGCGCAAGGGACGAAATCTTTCTCAGCAGCAGCTTGGTGAAAAATTGGGCAAGGATCAGACTTTTATTTCAAAGGTTGAAACGTGTGAAAGACGGATTGATGTAATTGAAGCGGTAAAATGGTGCGCTGCATTAGGTGTTCGCTTAGAGGATGTCCTCCCTTCCGAAATAAGCAAACAAATTCAGAGGGAAGAGGAATAATTATGAGTAATCGTATATCAAGTGATGATTTAGCTGAACTAAAAGAGCAACTTAAGCCTTTGATAGGACAGCGTTTTAGAAGTCTGTGTTTACCTATAGTAGCAATTGCTGCATTTGAACCATCTCAAATAGGTACAATTGTCGGCACTTTAATGGATGCACTGATTCCTCATCTCGATATCAAAGGTCTCGGACTTGAGAAACATGAAGGTATATTAGGAGAAAGAGAGGGTTATCCCGATTATAAACATGAGTCTGGGAAGCGGTTAGAGTTAAAGTTGCTCTATGTAGATAACCCTGATCTTAAAATGAAGAAACCCCCTACACCACGTGAACCATCAGCTCGCCTTACCCAAAAAGTCACCGTAAAAAATGTTGATCCTGATCTGGATGCGCTGCTTCTTATAGCTTATCGGATAGAGGTAGATGATTCAAATCCAGATGGAGCAGTTCCGCGTATCATTGATCTTGAATTATTCTCTATGATTGAGCTTGTTGAAGCACGTGATAAGCGTATGACAGACGGCTCTGGAAGGTGGTTTGGAAACTATGAAACACCAACTATTTTAAGTCGAATTGGACAGGAGAAACTTAGGAAAAATATACCTCTAGATACAAGCATATACGGTCGCAAGGAATCTGAAGGTAAGGATTTTAATGAAGATACTAATTTTGGCAAGTTGAAGAGGATACCCCACCCTAAGCTTCAGAAGTTTCTAGGCAAATACAAATTACCTGTAGGATCTGAACAACTTTCTCTAGATGCAGTAGTTGATGAGTTAATTAAAATAGACGAATATGAACTTCAAGATGAAGAGCGAGTATATATGACAAACCGTGAACAATTAATCCAAGAACTCGAAAAAACTCCTGATGACATTGTACAACTTTTACTAGATTATTTACATCGTGTGAAAGCTACACGCAAAGATCATCCTCTAGCCAAATTTGCAGGAATTTTAAGCGACGCAGAAGCAACAGAGATAAAACAGTCAATTGCAGAATGTCGTCAGGTAGATAAAAATGAGTGGTGAAATTGCTTTAGATACTTCTGTTGCAGTTCGTTTTTTAAATGGTGACACTGCAATTATTGAAAGAGTATTGACGTTACCAGAAGTTATTTTACCTTTAGTGGTAGCAGGAGAATTGTTATTTGGGGCGGAAAATTCATCCCGTCCATTGCAAAATTTACCGCGTTATCTAGAGTTTATTTCCACTTGTACGGTTGTACCCTTGGGAAGAGAAACAACTTCTATCTATGCTCGAACTCGTTTAATGCTGAAGCGGAAAGGTAGACCAATACCAATGAATGATATTTGGATTGCTGCTCAGTGCTTGGAAAAAGGATGGATATTAGTTACAGATGATACGGATTTTGATTATGTAGATGGGTTGGTATTGGAGCATTGGTAATAAGGTCTACTAGCCATTTTCTTGTTGCTCACTGACATCATTATAGCAGTTGCGAGGGCGATAGCGTAAGCGCTGACTTGTCAGTTCGCATGGGATAAACTAGAGGAGTGCGTTAGCGTAGCTTACCGAAGGTATCGCTCTTATTGTAGAGTAAAATTCTGAGAACTTACGCAAAATATCTCTGTAACTTCCTTTCCTTCGTGTCCTTCGCGTCTTCGTGGTTTATTCTTCCCAATCCTCAAACCGTCAACTATAATGATCATTTAAAATATTGTAAGCTTCATTTACTAACCGCATCTTTTCTTGGACTTGTTTTTGCATTTGTGGTTGATTCACAAATAAATCAGGATGCCATTTTTTGACTAAGGTTTTATAAGCTTGTTTAACTTCCGTAAAAGAAACATTAGGTTCTAATCCTAAAACACGATAAGCGTTAGCAACTTTATCTTTTTGTGATGTTGTTTTCCGCGGAGTTTTTGGCGGAGTTTGTGCTTTTTGATTTGCACCCGGTGATTTGATATTTGCTTTAATTTCGGCGATTTCTTGTTCAAATTCCCAAGCTTTAAATTTGGCCTCTAATTCGGCGGGATTTATCGGTGAACTCTTAACCTGTTGACGTGGTGGAGGTGGAGGTGTATTAACTTGTTGACGTGGAAGTTCTACTTTTGGT
>JBJTUF010000163.1:0-5342 GCA_046080565.1 Cuspidothrix sp.
ACTACTAAAAATCAAAGCACTCGAAAACGACTTACTGGAACAAACTCACATAGATTTATTTGGATTTACCAAAAATAATCAAGCGGAAATAACTAAACAAGTTATAGCTAGACAAACAGCAGAAACCATCCAAGCTATGAAGTCAGAAGGGGAAGTACAATTAGACCACCTAAACGGACAATTACAAGGACAACTCTCTCTAAAATCTCACCAGTTGCAACTGTCAGAACTTGATAAGGAAACCGCTAAAAATGAACTGGAGACTTTAGAGACTAACAGGAAGATTGACAAGTTAAATAAACCAGTCCAGGACGCTAAACAAACTACACCCAACGAAGAATTAAAGAATAGCTTGGTTGAAGTTTTAAAGAACCATGAAGACGGCTGGTTATGGACTGTGATTAAAGCAGCTAAACCGCTTTGGATAATTGGAGAACAGGGAACAGGGAAAACTAATACATCTGTAGCGATCGCACTAATCAGAAAATATTGCTTAAATATCCCAGTTTATCGGATAGCTGATAGACATTTAAACGGTGCTAATAGTAAAGTTTGGAAGTTGCTAGAGGCACAGCTAAAAGCTGATAATGATTCAGCTATCATTGAAGCCTTACAGGATACCTACGAACGCCGTTTAGAACGGATAGGCCAAGATTTGGATGATAAACAAGCTGAACAGTTTCTACTTGATGAATTTACTCACCTGAAGGATATTAACAAGGAAGCAGTACAACGGTTTATTAAATCTACATTCTCAGATACTCGCAAAGCCAAAGAACGGTTTATTGGTGTTACCCACTTGGGGACTAATGAAGCCTTTGGAGAAGGTACAGACGCAATGAGAAAAGCTGGTAGTATATTGCTTGAAAAGTTTACAGCAGATGGGGATAAGCCATTATCTAGGGTAGTTGTAAAACATGGTTTAGTTGATGCACAGGGTACTAAACTCAAGGATGTTGAGTATACATTACCTAAATGGTTTGAAGCTAATAAAATTTACCAACACTTCAACGGTAAACCTATGAACTTTGAGGATTAAAATATGAGCCATGGCAAAAGTTACCGGGTGGAGATCATACAGCATTGGGTGATTCCCTAGCTGATATATTGGTTAGAGTGTTTTTAATTTGGGGTGCAAGATGTCCAGAAAAATTGTAATATCAGTCGGTGGTGTGGTAGCGATCGCACTTACCATAATTACCCTAAATTTTAGCCATAAAACACCTAACAGCGAGATTTACACGGTTATAGATGTAGATGATAACTTAATATTAAATATAAGCAACGGTAGGGAAAAAAATCAAATTAGACTCTGTGGTGTAGATGTTCCCAATAGTCAAAAACTTGCAGCTAAAACGCTAATAAATAAAGAATTAAAAACCATTGATAGTATCGCAATTTTTGTATTTAATGGTGAAACAGCAGAAGTTTCTATAAAAAGTGATTCAGGTATTGAAAAAATGTTATCAGAAGAATTACTGGTTAATGGTTTAGCAAAAATTAAAACAGATAATTGTCCTAATCAATCTAGTTTAGAGATTGCGGAAACAATTGCTAAACAGAAAACAGTCGGATTGTGGAAATAAAAAACACCCCTAACCAATCACTAGGGGTATTCTTAACAAAACTGTACATCATGTCCTATTTCGGAACTGTACATCATGTCCTATTTCGGATCAATGATTTTATAACCTTTGCTCTCACCACCTGACAACACAAAACCAGCAGCTCTTAATACTGCGGCCGTCTTTCTAATTATGCTGCCCTTACTGTCAATTTTCCCCCCAATCAAAGATTCTAATTCCTCCTTATTAGTGGTTAAATTTTCCTTGCAGATGCTACCCAAAAACTGAGAAGTCAAGATGTTGTGGGTTTGGGGGATTAACCCCAGTAAAATTAAAATCTTTTCTTGTTTTTCTGACACCACCAAACTAGATCCGTTGTGCAGCGTAATTGTGGGTTTGTCCAATTTGGGGGAGGTTTCGTCATCTAAAATGATTGAATTATCGGATTTGATTTCTACTAGATCATCCCCCGGTGGTAGTTGAGTATCCGAATTGTTTTCGGAGTCAGTTTTCGGCGGCTCTGTCAAAATCTCATTTGTCAATTGTCCGTTGTCCGTTGTCCGTCCAGGCGCGGGGGAAATTGATTGTAATTCCTGTACCTGCTTTTGAAGTGCCTGTAATTCCTCTAAAAGTCCGTTGAATTGACCCATCATGGCAGTATAGGAATTAGCGATCGCATCCCCAATACTTCCATCTGTTATTGATTCATTTATCAATTGTTTCAATGTGTCTACATTGTCTACTGCTGTAAACTCGGTTATTTTTTCAGATACAGCTTGATCAACTAATTCCTTAATCTGGTTTATGTCTACATTGTTAACACGCCGTAGACTAGGCTTTTTTGTATCTACACCCAAAGCACTTAACAAAAGTCTCTTAGCAGTCAGGTTAAGGCTTTTTTCTCCATCTTCCTGATACTGCCGTAACAGTTCCAATTCATCATCTGCTAGACGAAATGAGACAGGAGCATTATTAGTAGTGGTCATAGTGTATACAGTGTTTACTTTATGTTTACATCATGAGTATAGCTACTTTGTTTACAGTTGTCTACATTCTGTCAACACTCATAAGTAAACTAAATGTAGACACTGTAGACAAGATAAGTAACTTTAATGTTTATTCTGTAGACATTTTGTAGACAAATTGTTATATTGAATATGTAGACAGCAGTAAACAACTGTAGACAAAACAAAAGACGACCGCACCACCTGACAAGTAAGAGCGATCGCCTTTAGTTCAAAAAACACAAAGGATTTTATTATGGCCATTCTAACACAAGACAAACTCCAAACCCTCACCCTGACTTATTTTGATGGAGAATTTGATGCGTTGATCGGACTTTCACCAAAGGTCACAGAACTAGACAGCCTCTACTACCAAGGCTATCTAGCAGCATCCTTAGAACATGATTTAGTTCCCTTCTAATCCCCCAATTTCCCCCCGCCGGGGGATTTTTACCAATTCACCAAACAAAACTAGAGGAACTAAGGTAATGAACTACACACCGGAAAATTCAGCAGTAACAGCCCAATTAGCAGCACATCACCCAATTATGGGTGGTTGGGACAACAGCCAAGCAATAGCAGAAGCCATAGAGAACAATGATTCTGAAGAACTGGTTAGACTGTGCCGGGGCTTATCTCCAGATGCTATGAAAATTATTGATAGGTTATTGCAAGTCATAGTTAACCGTCGCAACTGGAGATAGGGGACTATGAGACATTCAGAACGCAACCGGATCAAACAGCTACTCAAGGATACATTCTGGCAATTTTCAACAGAAGATCCCAAAAACATCACCCCTGGACTAATACGTTATTGGGCATCACGCAACCTACACCCTGACATAGTAGAGGCCACTGCTATTAATTTTGGTGGATCAGGATTTTGGTATCGTGTCGAAAAAACTTGTTACCTGTACAAGCATCTTGAATACTGGTACTCACTTGGTAAATAACGCTTAACCCCACAATCCCTATCAAGTCGGTAGGGATTTAATAAAAAATTCTCAGCTATTGAAAAGAACCATTATCGTAATCTAAATTAGGATTATCATGAATACAATTGTACTAACAACGCATAGCCTAGAATCATCACTAAATACATCTATTGGTTCTAGGTTTGCTCACATAGACCCAGGACAGGATACAGATGTGTTAAATCAATTATTAGCTGATAAACGCGCAGAAACTACAAGACGGGCATATCTAAGCGATATCAATAACTTTTTTAATATAATAACGGGTGATACAGCTAGTCATGATGCTGTATTAGAATTTTTACATTTATCCCAAGGACAGGCGGTAGCAACCGTACTTAAATACAAGGCTGCATTAATAAATAAAGGCCTTAAGGAAGCAACTGTTAACCGTCGTATTGCTGCTATTAAGAGCTTGGTTGTTTTTGGGCGTAAGGTTGGGGTATGCAGCTACTCTTTAGAAGATGTCAAGGGGGAAAAATCAGCCAAGTACAGAGATACTACAGGGGTAGATGCACCTACATTTAAATTAATTCTCCAGCAATGTGATACAGCCACAGTTAAGGGGATAAGAGACTATGCAATTCTCCGTCTGCTTTGGGGTAATGCTTTACGACGTGGTGAGGTTTCCAAAGCAAACATAGGGGACTTTGACCCCACTGCTAAGACTTTACAAATTTTGGGTAAGGGGAAGGGGACTCAATACCAAACTATTGATCTCTCCCCTGGTACTGTAGATGCGATCGCTAACTGGTTATCCGTCCGGGGGAATTTTACGCCGGATCTGCCTTTGTTCGTTGCTGTGGACAATGCCCATAAAAACCACCGACTGACGGGGGATGCAATTAGAAAAATTGTCTGTGAATATTCCCACAAAGCAGGAATAGCAAAGGCTATGAGTCCCCATAGAGTGAGGCATAGTGCCATTACAGCCGCTTTGGACGCTACCGGGGGAGACGTTAGGAAGGTACAAAAATTATCACGCCACAGCAAACTTGACACTTTGATGATCTACGACGACAACCGCAAAAAAGACCAGGGGGAAATTACCAACCTACTTGATGATTTGGTGTAAGTGTTGGGGCTTGCTCTGTTTCAATCCTCAATTACTTCAATTAGTAATTGTCACTGAGCATTTTTTACGGTCAACCGTAAAAAAACAAGTTTCAATCCTCAATTACTTCAATTAGTAATTGTCACAATACAGCTTGAGGAAAGCGATTCTGGGAGCAACGTTTCAATCCTCAATTACTTCAATTAGTAATTGTCACTAAATCGGCAGGGAGCAGCGTAGGGATTTTAAGTTTCAATCCTCAATTACTTCAATTAGTAATTGTCACGGTACACCATTTATTGCTAGTGCTAATGGATGCGTGTTTCAATCCTCAATTACTTCAATTAGTAATTGTCACTCTATGTACTTCGCAGCTTCTGGAGCGTATTTTCTGTTTCAATCCTCAATTACTTCAATTAGTAATTGTCACATCAAAGAACAAGAAAGGAGATATCCAATGCTAAGTTTCAATCCTCAATTACTTCAATTAGTAATTGTCACTTTATTGGTTTGCCCGCCGCCAATAAATACTGGGTTTCAATCCTCAATTACTTCAATTAGTAATTGTCACGGCGATTCAATGAACATCATTACGCTTTTTTCATGTTTCAATCCTCAATTACTTCAATTAGTAATTGTCACTGCTGACGGCGCAAACCCTGAGAAATAGGACATTTCGACAACGATTTGCGCCACCCCCGACATAATACCCCATTCCAGAAAACAGCACAAGAGCGAAAAACGC
>JBJTUF010000164.1:0-14992 GCA_046080565.1 Cuspidothrix sp.
TCTGGAAAAAACCGTCCTCCTTCATGAATTGCGATCGCTAAATCTTGACGGACTTTTTTAAGTGTAAAATCACTGTAAGGCATAGTTGAAGTTCATTCTGGGTGCAAAGTGTATAGTACCAGCTATAACTATACTAACGGAGTTTATCTACGCAAATTATAGTATTCTTTTAATGAATGAAAATCCCCGACTTCTTTAAAAAGTCGGGGATCTAAATAAATCCTGATTCAGACAAACTACACAGAACTTAATTGTTTTTCTGCCACTTTAGCCTCTGGACTATCAGATTCAGAAGGTGGAACTAACTGCCAGAACTTAGGTAAATAAGCTTCCCAATTAGCAATAATTTCCTGTGCCTTGGGTGAACCAGTTTTTTGGGCATGAGTTTGAATTAACTCATATAATTGTTTTGCCCCTGCGTCACTCACAACCCGTTGCACTTTAACAATGGCATGATTGACAAAATCAGGGAAATTACCGACTTCATCCAAGAAATACGCTAAACCGCCTGTCATACCTGCGCCCACGTTGCGGCCTGCTTTACCCAAAACGACAATGACACCACCTGTCATATATTCACAGCAGTGATCGCCAGCCCCTTCAATGACGGCTGTTCCTTTGGAGTTCCGCACGGCAAACCGTTCTCCAGCCAAACCATTGGCAAATAACACTCCACCAGTCGCACCATAAAGGCAGGTATTCCCGACAATGACGTTTTCAGAAGGGTTATAGGTAGCATTAGCTGGGGGTTTAATGATAATTTCTCCACCGTTCATACCCTTACCTACGTAGTCGTTAGCTTCCCCAACTAGGGTAAGGGTGACACCATCGAGATTAAACGCGCCGAAACTTTGCCCGACACTACCTTGGAAATTGAGGTTAATTTGTCCCTTGAAGCCCTCGTCACCGTATTTATGAGCGATCGCCCCAGTTAACCTAGCACCTACTGTTCTATCAGTGTTAACAACTGCCAGATTTTTATTAACAGTACCGTGATTGTCAATTGCTGCTTGAATATCTGCATCAGCTAGTAATTGATCATCTAAAACAGAGCCGTTACTGTGAACCTCTTCATGGACTAACCAACTACGATCAGTCCTTGCGTCTGGTAGCTTGGTTAAACAATCTAAATTCATAGATTGGGTTTTATTCAAACTGATATCAGAACGCATTGTTAACAAGTCAGCCCGGCCAACGACTTCAGATATAGAACGATAACCCAATTTTGCCAACAAACTCCGCACCTCTTCGGCGATGAAGTAGAAGAAGTTAACCACATGATCAGGAATACCGCTAAAGCGTTTCCGTAGTTCTTCCTTCTGAGAAGCTACACCCACAGGACAGTTATTAGTGTGGCAAATCCGTGCCATAATGCAGCCTTCCGCAATCATGGCTATCGAACCGAAGCCGAACTCTTCTGCCCCCATCAATGCCCCGATCAGGACATCCCAGCCGCTTTTCAGACCGCCATCTACCCGCAAGACGACGCGATCGCGCAAACTGTTTTCCATCAACACCCGATGTACTTCTGTTAAACCCAATTCCCAAGGACTACCCGCGTGTTTAATAGAAGATAGAGGTGATGCACCAGTACCGCCATCATGTCCCGAAATTTGGATAATATCGGCGTTAGCCTTAGCCACACCCGCCGCAATTGTACCAATGCCGATTTCTGCCACTAATTTCACCGAAACTTGGGCTTTAGGGTTAATTTGGTGCAAGTCAAAAATTAACTGGGCTAAATCTTCAATGGAATAAATGTCATGGTGTGGTGGTGGAGAAATCAAAGTCACACCGGGTTTAGAACGGCGTAACATCGCAATATAGGGGCTGACCTTGGGACCAGGTAATTGTCCACCTTCCCCTGGTTTTGCACCTTGGGCAATTTTAATTTCCAGTTGTTGGGCTGTAGCTAAGTATTGGGGAGTAACACCGAAGCGTCCTGATGCAATTTGTCTAATAGAACTTGCAGCCGTATCTCCATTGCGTAACCCATTGAGATGGGGGAGAGTAGGAGATTTACCGTTAGTATCCACATCTCTCAAAATATTGTAACGAACCGGATCTTCCCCACCTTCACCAGAGTTAGACCTACCACCAATGCGATTCATAGCGATCGCTAAAGTTTCATGTGCCTCCCGTGATAACGCCCCTAAAGACATACCACCAGTACAGAAACGTTTGACAATATCACTAACTGACTCTACCTCTTCTAGAGGAATCGAGGAGCGATCGCTTTCAAAATCCAACAAATCACGTAACGCCGTCGCTGGGCGATCTTGGAGATATTTTTTGTAAACCTCATAATGGTCATACTGCTTACCATCAACAGCCTTATGAAGCGCCTTCGCTAATTCTGGGCTATTAACGTGATATTCACCACCAGGACGGTATTGAACAAAACCTAAGTTTTCCAACTTTTTCGCCGTCAATTCAGGGAAAGCCTTAGTATGGAAAGATAACACCTCTTGTGCTAACTCACTCACACTTAAACCACCAATCCGGGAAGTTGTACCTCGGAAACCCAAAGTCAACAAATCACCACCAATACCAATAGCCTCAAATATTTGCGCCGCTTGGTAACTAGAAAGTAGAGAAATTCCCATCTTAGAAAGGATTTTCAGCAAACCAGATTCTATAGCTTTGCGATAGTTTTCTCTAGCTTGATCTAAAGTCAGTTTGGCAATTTTCCCCCTTTCCATAAACTGTTGGGTTTTGGGTTCAGACCACCAAGCAGTAACAGTATCTAAGGCCATATAAGGACAAACAGCCCCCGCACCATAGCCCAACAAACAAGCAAAATGATGGGTACTCCAACATTGGGCAGTATCCACAATTAAAGATGTTTTCATCCGCAACCCTTCGCGGATTAAATGATGATGAACCGCACCAATGGCTAACAAGGGAGGAATATAAGTATATTCCGGCGCTATCCCACTACCTATTCTGTCACTTAAAATTAAAATTTTCGCCCCAGCCCGTACAGATTCTGCCGCTTGTTTTTGCAAAGCTTCCACAGCCATCTTTAAACCATCTGGTCCAGTAGCGATGGGGAACAAAGTGGATAATTCGGCTGTTCCCAAACCTGATAGCTTAATGGCTTCTAATTCTGATTGGATCAGTACAGGTGATTCTAACTTAATTCTACGAGCATATTCTGGTTTAGGTTCTAATAAATTTCCCTTTTCACCCAACTCCACCGTTAGAGACATCACCAACTTTTCCCGTAATGGGTCAATCGGTGGGTTCGTAACTTGGGCAAATCGCTGTTTAAAATAGTCATACAGCAAATGGGGTTTTTCTGACAACACCGCCAAAGGAATATCATCCCCCATACAGAAAGTTGCTTCTGCACCGGTACTAGCCATAGGATGAATCACCATTTCTACATCTTCTATGGTATAACCAAAGGCTATTTGCTGTTGCAATAACAACTGTGTATCAATTTTCTCAGGTATTACTGATAAATGTCCATTACCATTACTGAGGCTATGGTGTCCATTACCATTACCGTTACCATTAGCTACTGACTGGCCTTTAACTAAGTGACCCAGTTCTAAGCGATGTTTTTGCAACCATTCCCCATAAGGATGTTGTTTAGCAATGCGTTGTTTAATCTCCCAGTTTTTCAAAATTTCTTGGGTATTTAAATCCACCGCAATCATTTGTCCCGGTCCAAGTCTGCCTTTTTCCAGAATATTCTCTTCTGGGAAATCCACAACTCCAGCTTCAGAACCCACGACAATATAATCATCTTTGGTAATCATATAACGGGCAGGTCTTAAGCCATTCCGGTCTAATGTCGCCCCCACTTTTTTCCCATCGCTAAATACTAATAGCGCCGGGCCATCCCATGCTTCTTGTAGACCACTGTAATATTCATAAAAATCCACAATTTCTGGATATTCCGCCAAGGAAGGTTGATTTTTATAAGCTTCGGGAACCATCATCATTAAGCCTTCTAGGGGGCTACGTCCCGATCGCACCAACAACTCTAGTACATTATCTAAAGTAGCGGAGTCACTATTATCAACATTTACCACTGGCTTGAGTTCCTCAAACCGATCTTCCCAAATCGGATGACTCAGGGTAGCTTCCCGTGCCATCATCCAATTAATATTTCCCAATAGGGTGTTAATTTCTCCATTGTGACCTAATAGCCGCATAGGTTGGGCTAAAGGCCATTTAGGCATAGTATTGGTACTAAAACGGCGATGATATACCGCAAATGCCACTTTAAAAGCCGGATTTTTTAAATCTTGGTAAAAATCGCCCAATACGGCGGAACGCACCATACCTTTGTAAACAATTGTCCGGCTAGATAAAGAACAGACATAGAAATCTGCGGAAATTTTTCTACCCGCTTGCATAATTCGGCGACGGGCAATATACAATTCTCTTTCTAGTTCATCGCCGCTTTTATCAGCAGAATAAATAATAACTTGTTCTATTTGGGGTTGATTTTCTTTAGCTTGTACCCCTAATACTTCTGGATGTACTGGTACTACTCGCCAGCCTAGTACAGTCAATTTTTCCTCGGCTGCTATTTGTGCAAATGCCGTTTTAGCACTTTGGGCAGCTATGGGGTCTTGGGGAAAAAATATCATCCCCACTGCCATATTACCTAAGTTAGAAAAGTCTATTTGACCAGGGTTTTCCTGCGCCAATAATTCCCAAGGAATAGCGGTTAATATTCCTGCACCATCACCAGAATCTTGGTCAGCACTACAACCCCCTCTATGTTCTAAGCAAGTTAAAGCAGTTAAAGCTTTGTTTAAAATTTCATGACTGGCAATATTTTGACGATGGGTAATAAACCCAACTCCACAAGCATCTCTTTCTTCTACTAACCACCTTTGACCGGGGTATGTTTCTTGAGAATTCATATCGGAAGTTTGCTGACCCTGATGCAATGATTGATGACTCATACTCTATTCCTGAAATTTTGAGGTTACAGATGTTGCTATTGCTCCTGGAGGAAAATTTCTCAAATATGGCTAAGGCCACACTGATACTGCTGGCACTGGGTAAAAATACATAATTACTAAAATTTAGGGATAACAATTTTAGCCTTAGCTTGACATTTAGCCAAAGCTGTGTTACCAATGCCTATCTATTTTCTATTTGTTTATGCACTGTTGAAAAAAAACTATAACAGGTAGGAGGTGAACGGGAATTTTAGATTTTAGATTTTAGATTCAAAAAATTTGGTACAACTCACGTCTTTAAGGACGAAAAAATTGTAAATCCCAAATCCAAAATTTTCCAGTTTCTACACTTGAGGGTGGAGTCAATCCAAAATCGTAAATCCAAAATCGAGTGACAGTGAATAATTTTACCAATAACGAATGACCGTTCAGAGTGAATAATTTTACCAGTGACTAAACCAAAGCAATTGTATTATCTTATACAATTATTGCCTGTATTTTTAGCATGATAATTGTTGGTTGCTTTTGATAAGAGACAAAAACCCAATATATATAGTATCACAATTATTTCTAAAAAAGATCATTATTTTTTCAATTTGCGGATAAATTTTTGTCGGGTTGATAGGTTAGCCTAGCCTTATTGCGGTATGCCGTTGAATCAGATACAAACTGAAACTCAAAAATTTTACAGATTCAGACTTTTCTTCAACCCCCATCCTGCACATGAACGATCATGACTATAACCAGCAACTTCCGTCAATTATGAAATTGTTGAATCCTGTGTTACCACTACTATCAACAGCACTATATTTTACTGCCACCAATAGCGCATTTGCTCAAACTCTGCCCAAACTATCTACTACTTTGGCGAGAATAACTATAAGTCAAGCTATATCTGTAGGTAATGGAGGCAATCAAATTATTCTCAATGGCCGCACTTTACCAGGCAGATGGTTACAATCAACAGCAACGCCAATGGGAGTACGCACTTATATTAGTGATGGTGCAGTTAAGCAATTGATGGGTATAGATTTACTTAGTAGCAATAATCCTAATCAACAACCAATACAGTGGTTTTCTAGCTCAATAGCTCCCCTAATTTCAAATACTGACTTGAGGGGAGGATATCGCTATTTAGATGTTACTCAATTAGCAATAAAACAGAGTTGGCAAATTCAAGCTAATGGTAACAGCTTAGTAATTTCTAGTCCCCCATCCCAACTTAAAAATATTCGTTTGGGTAAACAACCACAAGGAGATAGGGTGGTTCTAGATTTAGATATACCAACTCCTTGGCAAATTAGACAAGAGTTACCAGTCAAAAAAGTTGTTGATCCTGATGAAATTATCCCTAAATCTACCACACCCCCTAACCGAGAATGGACTGTCACCTTAGATGGTATTGCTGATCCGGCTTTACTGCAAAGGTATAACCCCGAATTACAAACAATACCAAACCCCCAAGCACTAATTCAAAAAGTAGAAGTATTAAATAATCAAACTATTATCCGTCTGAGTGTTCCCTTTGGCCAATCAGTCCAGGTTAGTACCATTCCCCAACCTAATCGCCTAGTTTTAGATATTCGTCCTGATGCTTTACGAGAGAGAAATATTGCTTGGGCGCAGGGATTACAATGGCGACAGCAATGGGTAAATTTAGGGACAGACCGCTTTCCTGTGGTTTGGTTAGATATCAATCCCCGCACCGTGGGATTAAGTATTAAACCCATAGTGACAAACACCCAAACCGTTACAGGTATTGCCCCTTTATTACAAACTGCTCAAAATTACTTAGCTGTAGCCGCCATTAATGGTGGTTATTTTAACCGCAATAATAAATTACCTTTAGGGGCAATTCGTCGGGATAATGAATGGATATCGGGACCGATTTTGAATCGAGGAGCGATCGCTTGGAATAATAACGGACAATTTTATTTTGGCCGTCTCACACTCACAGAAACTTTAGTTACCAATAATCAACGTTTAGCTATTTCTTTACTCAATACTGGCTATGTGCAAAGTGGTATAGCTCGTTATACTCCAAGCTGGGGAAATACTTATACACGCCTAACTGATAATGAAACTATAGTGGTTGTCCAAAACAATCAAGTCATCAATCAGTTACCAGGGGGTAAAAGCGGTATAACTCCTATTCCTATTCCTGAAAACGGTTATCTTCTCATTTTCCGTAATCAAACCCCACAACTACCCATAGGAACAAAAGTTCATCTTACCAGCACTACTACCACTCCCGAATTTAGTCGCTATCCCCATATCATTGGCGCTGGCCCCCTATTAGTAGAAAATCAGCAAATAGTTCTTGATGGGCCAGCAGAAAAATTTAGCCCTGCTTTCATGACAGGCCAAGCAGTTCGTAGCAGTATTTGTACTACTTCTACAGGTAATATTATGATTGCTGCTGTACATAATCGTGCTGGTGGTGGTGGCCCAACCCTGGAGGAACAAGCAAAATTAATGCAAGCAATGGGTTGTATCAATGCCTTAAATTTAGATGGTGGTAGTTCTACAAGTCTTTATTTGGGTGGTCAATTACTTGACCGTTCCGCCAATACTGCGGCGCGTGTTCATAATGGTATTGGGATTTTTCTAGAATCTATCCTAGAACCTAGAAGACAGGAGGCAAAAAGCAGGAGATGAAACACCCTTGCTGCTTGATAGTATGAGGCAAGGAGGAAAGTCTTATGAACTGGACTTACGCACAACCTACTTCAAATACCGTCATTGTGACCTAAATAAGCAATCTCAAACCACTACATTTCGTTAAAATGCGTAAGTCCTAATGAACATAAAAGTCAGGAACAGAACCCCTTAACTCAGATTTTTGGAGTTCTCAATTTTGAAGTTGATAACAAGAAATATTTTTTTTGATAAAGACTTTGTGTAGAAACGTGAGTTTAAGCAAGAAATATTACCGGTTGATGATGAGTTTTGTTATCTTGATCAAGGTGGCTGAATCTTGCCCCACTGGCATTAATCTTTAAGACTAAAAACAGGTTTTTTATGTCTCTTCATGAGGTAACTATGGCTAAATTATCAGAAACTCTGCCAACTCACACCCTGACACTACAATCTACAATTAATTCTAAAACTGCCGCGGCCAGTGAATTACGCCCTTGGGGTTCTTTTACAATCTTGGAAGAAGGACGAGGATATAAAATTAAGCGGATTGAAGTTAAACCCGGCCATAGGCTTAGTTTACAAATGCACCATCACCGTAGTGAACACTGGATTGTTGTTTCTGGGACAGCTAAAGTAGTTTGTGGCGATAGCGAGATATTATTAAGCAATAATCAATCAACCTATGTTCCCCAATGTACAACTCATCGCTTAGAAAATCCTGGTGTTATTCCCTTAGTTTTGATTGAAGTGCAAAATGGTGAATATTTGGGAGAAGATGATATTATTCGCTATCAAGATGACTATGCTCGTTCGGAAAAATAACCAGAAGAGCAGGAGAGCAGAGGCGCAGGAGCAAAAAAATATTCTTTTGCAATTGACAACTGACAACTGACTAATAAACTAAATTCCATGATTCATTTGAGTTCAGCCGCCATTAATGAAATCGAACGCTTAAAAGCTAAACAACCCACAGATGTTTTATTTCGCTTGCGAGTCAAATCTGGCGGTTGTGCTGATCTGTTTTATGATCTGACTTTTGATACAACAGTACAATCTCAGGATCAGGTAATGGACTTACATGATATTCATGTAGTTATAGACTCTCAAAGCCTCAATTACATCAATGGCTTGTCAATAGATTATTCAGAAGACTTAATGGGTGGTGCTTTTCGCTTTCATAACCCCCAAGCAATATCTACCTGTAGTTGTGGCAATTCTTTCTCTATCGGTTAGTTGTCAGTAGGAAAAATCTTTTCCCCTGTCCCCTGTTCTCTGTTGCTTCTTGCTTCCTGAAAATAAATGATTGACAGAAAATCAGGAAAAAAGATATAATCAGGATTTGTTAAAACTTAGATTATAAAGCAGCTTCACGCGCTGTAACTCATGCCAACTATACAGCAGCTAATACGTAGTGAGCGCGAACTAGCGCGTCAGAAAACCAAGTCCCCTGCTCTGAAACAATGTCCTCAACGCCGGGGCGTATGTACCAGAGTATATACAACTACACCTAAAAAGCCGAACTCAGCCCTCCGTAAGGTAGCCAGAGTCAGACTTACATCTGGATTTGAAGTTACAGCTTACATCCCAGGTATCGGTCATAACTTACAAGAACATTCCGTAGTTATGATTCGTGGTGGTCGGGTCAAAGACTTGCCCGGAGTTAGATATCACATCATCCGTGGCACATTAGATACAGCCGGAGTTAAAGACCGGAAACAAGGCCGTTCCAAGTATGGAACTAAACGCCAAAAAGCAGGTAAAAAATAGGTAGGAGGCGGTTAATCGCACTAACTACGATTAATCGTCTTGCCTAAGCCTAAATAAATCAAAAACCAGCAGTCAGGAATTTTTTTAACAAATCAAACTGTATCTGGGATAAAAACAAGTTACATGAGTTTGGAGATGATAATCTTGTAAACGATAACAGCACTTTAATTTAAATTTTAAAGTTGATAACGTTGTCGTATTCTGTGTCTGGTAGCAGATAAATAAGTAAGTTAATTCAGCCTCCCTACAATTGATAACGATAGCGTGGCGCAAGCCATAGATAAAAGCTCAGGAAAAATTAGCGGCTAATAAAACCGCTTTTAGTTTCCAGTGTTCTGATAGCATATAATTTCGTGGCCAAATTCCGTATTCAAGGATGAAGTATGTCTCGTCGTGGTGTTAGTCAAAGGCGCTCAGTGCCGCCTGACTCAGTGTATAATAGCCGTCTGATCAGTATGATGATGCGACGGGTAATGCGTCATGGCAAGAAGTCACTTGCTGCAAGAATAGTTTATGACGCTTTGAAAACAATTGAAGAAAGAACAGGATCTAGCCCTTTAGAAACCTTTGAAAGAGCAGTACGTAACGCCACACCATTGGTAGAAGTAAAAGCTCGGCGTGTAGGTGGAGCAACGTACCAAGTACCTATGGAAGTACGTTCAGATCGTGGTACTACCTTAGCGCTACGTTGGCTAGTACAATATTCTCGCCAGCGTCCTGGCAGAACTATGGCTGCTAGACTAGCTAATGAATTAATGGATGCAGCAAATGAAACTGGCAGTGCTATTCGTAAGCGTGAAGAGACGCACCGGATGGCAGAAGCGAACAAAGCATTTGCACATTATCGTTACTAAGTAGAAAAGCGATATATTCTCTTATTGTGTGCAGTATATCGTAGAATTGATGGCTAATGCCCAACCAAGGCAACAGCCTAGCTACGCTAAAAAAAGACGGTTTTCCGTAACAGTATAGAATCTTAACAAAGATTAATATACAAGATATCATGAGGCGACAACGATAGGAGGTAACTGTGGCACGCACGAACCCGCTAGAGAAAGTACGCAATATCGGTATTGCGGCGCATATAGATGCGGGAAAAACAACGACAACAGAGAGAATATTATTTTACTCTGGGATAATTCATAAAATTGGTGAAGTTCACGAAGGAACTGCGGTTACAGACTGGATGGATCAAGAACGGGAGCGGGGAATTACCATCACTGCTGCTGCTATTAGTACCAGTTGGAATGATCATCAAATTAACATTATTGATACTCCTGGTCACGTAGACTTCACAATTGAAGTTGAACGGTCTATGCGAGTATTAGACGGTGTAATTGCTGTATTTTGTTCCGTAGGTGGTGTACAACCACAATCAGAAACAGTATGGCGGCAAGCAGACCGCTATAAAGTACCTCGGATTGCTTTTATTAACAAGATGGATCGCACAGGCGCGAACTTTTATAAAGTTCATGATCAAATGCGCGATCGCTTGCGTGCCAATGCCATTGCCATTCAATTGCCCATCGGTAGTGAAACCGAATTTAAAGGCATTGTTGACTTGGTGCGGATGTGTGCATATATGTACACCAACGACCAAGGAACTGATATTCAGGAAACAGCAATTCCTGAAGACTTGCAAGAGCAAGCAGCAGAGTATCGGACAAAGCTGGTAGAAGCAGTAGCCGAAACAGAAGATGCTCTGATGACCAAATACTTCGATGGTGAAGAACTGACAGAAGCGGAAATCCGCGCTGCTCTACGGAAAGGAACAATAGATGGTACAATTGTGCCAGTTCTTTGTGGTTCCGCCTTTAAGAATAAAGGTGTGCAATTGATGTTGGATGCAGTGATAGATTACCTGCCAGCACCAACAGAAGTACCACCAATTCAAGGTACACTCCTCAATGGTGATACCGTAGAACGTCATGCTGATGATAACGAACCATTATCAGCTTTGGCATTTAAGATTATGGCCGATCCTTACGGTCGTCTGACCTTCGTTCGTGTTTATTCTGGTGTGCTGAAGAAAGGTAGTTACATTCTTAATGCCAGCAAGAATAAAAAAGAACGGATTTCTCGGTTAGTGCTGATGAAAGCAGATGACCGACAAGACGTAGATGAACTACGGGCAGGTGATTTAGGAGCAGCATTGGGATTAAAAGACACCTTGACAGGTGATACCCTTTGTGATGAAACAGCCCCAGTAATTCTAGAGTCCCTATTTATTCCTGAACCTGTCATCTCGGTAGCGGTTGAACCCAAAACCAAGAACGATATGGATAAACTTTCCAAAGCACTGCAATCTCTGAGTGAAGAAGATCCTACCTTCCGCGTGAGCGTAGATCCAGAAACTAATCAAACAGTGATTGCTGGTATGGGAGAATTACACCTAGAGATTCTAGTAGACCGGATGTTACGTGAATTTAAGGTAGAAGCTAACGTGGGTGCGCCACAGGTAGCTTACCGAGAAACAATTCGCAAAGCCGTTACTAGAATAGAAGGTAAATTTATCCGCCAAAGTGGTGGTAAAGGTCAATATGGTCACGTAGTGATTGACCTAGAACCAGGAGAAGTAGGCAGTGGTTTTGAATTCGTCTCCAAAATAGTTGGTGGTACAGTACCTAAAGAGTACGTCGGACCGGCAGAACAGGGAATGAAAGAATGTTGTGAATCTGGTGTTGTTGCTGGATATCCACTCATTGATGTTAAAGCCACTTTGGTAGATGGTTCTTACCACGATGTAGACTCTTCAGAAATGGCTTTTAAAATCGCTGGCTCAATGGCAATGAAAGAGGCTGTATCGAAAGCTTCACCTGTCATCCTAGAGCCGATGATGAAAGTTGAAGTTGAAGTACCAGAAGACTTTATGGGGACTGTGATGGGCGATTTAATCTCCCGTCGAGGACAGATTGAAAGTCAAAGCACTGAACAAGGACTAGCTAAGGTGGCATCGAAAGTTCCACTGGCAACCATGTTTGGTTACGCTACTGATATCCGGTCAAAAACCCAAGGTCGGGGTATCTTTACGATGGAGTTTAGTCACTACGAAGAAGTACCTCGGAGTGTAGCTGAAACTATCGTTGCCAAAAGTAAAGGGAACGCTTAATTAAAAAAGGAAACGATTATTCATGGCACGCGCAAAGTTTGAAAGAACTAAACCTCACGTTAACATCGGTACTGTTGGCCACGTTGACCACGGCAAAACAACTTTAACAGCAGCTATTACAATGACCTTGGCAGCTATGGGTCAGGCTGTAGCTAAGGGTTATGATCAAATTGATAATGCACCTGAAGAAAAAGCACGGGGTATTACCATCAACACTGCCCACGTTGAGTACGAAACAGCAAACCGTCACTATGCTCACGTAGACTGTCCTGGACACGCTGACTATGTGAAGAACATGATCACTGGTGCGGCGCAAATGGATGGAGGTATCTTGGTAGTTGCGGCTACGGATGGTCCTATGCCCCAAACCCGTGAACACATCCTCTTGGCAAAACAAGTAGGTGTTCCTAGTCTCGTAGTCTTCTTGAACAAAGAAGATATGATGGATGACCCAGAATTGTTGGAATTAGTAGAACTAGAATTGAGAGAACTACTCAGCAGCTACGATTTCCCTGGTGATGATATTCCCATTATCAAAGGTTCAGGTCTGAAAGCTCTAGAAGCAATGACCGGTAACCCTAAAACTCAGCGTGGTGAAAATGAGTGGGTTGACAAAATTTATGAGTTGATGGATGCTGTAGATGCTTCTATTCCTACTCCTGAGCGGGATGTAGATAAACCATTCTTGATGGCTGTAGAAGACGTATTCTCAATCACAGGTCGTGGTACAGTTGCGACCGGTCGGATTGAACGCGGTATTGTTAAAGTCGGTGATAACGTAGAGTTGGTAGGTATTAAAGATACTCGCGCTACTACCGTAACTGGAATTGAGATGTTCAAGAAGAGTCTTGATGAAGGTCAAGCAGGGGATAACGCAGGTGTATTACTTCGTGGTATCCAAAAGGCTGATATTGAACGAGGTATGGTAATTGCCAAACCAAAATCAATTACTCCTCACACTCAGTTTGAAGGTGAAGTATACGTTCTTAAAGATTCAGAAGGTGGCCGTAAGACTCCATTTTTTGCTGGTTATCGTCCTCAGTTCTATGTGCGGACAACAGATGTAACTGGTACAATTGATACATTCACTTCCGATGATGGTAGTGCAGCAGAAATGGTAATGCCCGGAGACCGGATCAAAATGACCGTAACCTTGATCAATGCGATCGCTATTGAACAAGGTATGCGCTTCGCTATTCGTGAAGGTGGACGTACTATTGGTGCGGGAGTTGTCTCCAAAATCCTGAAATAACACTCACCTTTTTGCTCTATGAAAAAAGGAGCGGAGATGAATCATACAATCTCTGCTCCTTTCTATTCTGATCACCAATTCTAGGTTTTAAATTTTACTAATCTGCCTGAGATATCACCCCAAATCTTTGGAATTGTATCTCATGGTAAATCTGACTCAAACAACCCTTTTCGTTATGGCGATGAGCAATTGTAGCTATGGAGGCTAATTTTGCCTGAGCAGAGTAACTGACGGGAGGGGAGTAACTAAGGAAGATTGGGGAGAAAATCTAAAATCTAAAATCTAAAATTCAAATGCGGATATTTATCAGCACTGGGGAAGTTTCTGGCGATTTACAAGGGGCGTTATTAATTACGGCTCTGCAAAATCAAGCTCAAGCTTTGGGGTTAAAATTAGATATTGTGGCCTTGGGTGGTGAGAAAATGGCCGCGGCCGGGGCGACAATTTTAGGGGATACTAGCGGTATTGGTTCAATGGGGATAATTGAAGCTTTGCCGTATTTTATTCCTACTATTCAGGTACAAAAAAGGGCGATCGCCTATTTACAAAAAAATCCCCCTGATATCATAGTTTTGATTGATTATATGACTCCTAATATCGGGATTGGTAGTTATATGAATGAACATTTTCCCGATGTTCCTGTGGTGTATTACATCGCGCCTCAAGAATGGGTGTGGTCGATGAGTTTGGAACGAACAAAAAAAATTGTTAGTTTTACAGATAAGCTATTAGCAATTTTCCCAGAAGAAGCTCGTTATTATCAAGAAAAAGGGGCTAAAGTTAATTGGGTGGGTCATCCTTTAGTTGATAAAATGGCTAATGCACCGAGTCGGGAAACTGCACGGGAGATGTTAGGAATTAAAGAGGGAGCAATAGCGATCGCTCTTTTACCTGCTTCTCGTAGCCAAGAATTAAAATATTTATTACCTGTCATTTTTCAAGCTGCTCAAAATATTCAATCTAAGTTACCAACAGCGCGGTTTTTTATTCCTTTATCTTTGGAAAAATTTAGAGATAAAATTGAAAAATCTATTCAAAATTATGGTTTAAAAGCAACAATATTATCTGGTAAACAACAGGAAATTTTTGCTGCTGTAGATTTGGCAATTACTAAATCTGGAACAGCAAATTTAGAGTTAGCTTTAGCTAATGTTCCCCAGGTAGTAGTTTACAGTCTTAGTCCTTTTACTGCTTGGGTTGCGCGGAAAATTCTTAAAGGTTCAATTCCCTTTGCTTCACCTGTAAATTTAGTTGTGATGCGGGAAATTGTTCCAGAATTTTTACAGGAACAAGCAA
>JBJTUF010000165.1:0-11814 GCA_046080565.1 Cuspidothrix sp.
TCTAACACTTTCTGGTATATTTCACTTATCATTTTACTCTGTTAGTTCATATTTACTATTTATTACTTATCTTTTTTTGCTCCCACATTCTGTATCTCTTACTACATAAGCTTTTTCTCCTTCTTGTCCCCCTGTCAGGCTATATTCTATGGCAAAGCTGCATCATTTTGAAACTAATTTTTTGTTGCCTATTGCCTGTTTCCTATTCCCCGTTCCCTACTATATAAGTTATCGTAGTGAACAAACTGACAAAAAGCGGTATTAGTGAATATGAAAAAACTTATATTATTGTGCTTGTTTGTCATCGGACTGACTGCTGCGGTGTGGGGGTTTCTGAATTTTCAGGGACTAGCAACTAAAGGTGAGTTTGAGACAATTTTACTCGATTTTCGGGAAGATATTCCAGAAAATGTCATTCAGGAGAATTTACAAGCGATCGCCGGGCAATATCATGTTACTCCCCAACTGGATAATCAATATTCAGCGGCGGATCATGTTTATATTATCAAAGGCGGTGCCTCTGGCGAGCGAAGCTATCGCCAAAGACTCACAGAGTTACGAAAATCTCCCTTTGCCAAAGTTACAGAATTTATCGAACCCAATTACATTTATAAGATTGTCCCCCAAGGGAAAGCCACCTGGTTGGGTGAACTGTTAGCGCCCCAAAATGAAGATCCCACCACTTCCTTGACTGGCCCCAACGACCAATATTACAGCAAACAGTGGAACTTACACAAAATCGGCATTGAAGCCGCATGGACACGCAGTAAAGGCAGTGGTATTACCGTTGCCGTCATTGATACGGGTATTACCAAAGTCCGAGATTTACACGAAACCAAATTTGTCAAAGGTTATGATTTTGTAAATGATACAGAAGTAGCTAAAGACGACAATGGCCATGGAACTCACGTCGCTGGTACAGTTGCCCAAGCTACCAATAACGCCTATGGTGTTGCCGGAGTTGCTTATGAAGCTAACCTCATGCCCTTAAAAGTTCTCAATGCTGACGGTGCAGGAACAGTAGCCGATATTGCTGAAGCCATAAAATTTGCGGCTGATAATGGCGCAGATATCATTAACATGAGTTTAGGTGGTGGTGGTGCAAGCCAACTCATGGAAGATGCTGTTAATTACGCCTATAAAAAAGGTGTAACTGTTATAGCTGCCGCAGGTAATGAAGACACAAACGGCGTTAGCTATCCCGCTCGTTATGATCATGTAATTGGTGTTTCTGCCTTTGGTCCTGATGGTGAAAGAGCATCCTATTCTAACTATGGGGCAGGTGTGGATATTTCCGCCCCTGGTGGTAGTGAAAGCGGCGCTATTCTTCAAGAAACTATTAATGAAGATGGTGAAGGTGTATTTCTCGGACTCCAAGGAACAAGTATGGCTTCTCCTCACGTTGCAGGTGTAGCAGCATTAATCAAAGCCTTGGGAATTAAAGAACCTGATGAAATTTTACAAGTTTTGCAACAGTCAGCCAGAGTCATTCAAGATGACGGTTTAAACTATTATGGGGCTGGACAACTTAACGCTGAAGCCGCAGTGAAATTAGCCAGCGATGGTATCATTAGTGTTCCCGACTTTTTCCGGTGGTTGCGAGAAAATGGTTATCTTAATCCTGGCTTTTGGATAGATGGAGGAGCGATCGCTTTAGTCCCGAAAATATTAATGGTGATCGGTTCTTATCTCCTAGCTTGGTTCTTACGGGTTTACTTCCCCTTTGCGTGGAGTTGGTCATTATCCAGTGGTTTAATTTTTGGCAGTTCCGGTTTATTCTTCCTCAAAGCCATCTATATCTATGATCTTCCCCAATGGCCTTTAAGACTTTTAGGTAGTTCTATCGGTGAACTCGGTAACACTTTACAGGGAACAGACCCCTTAAATCCCCTTTTTGCCAGTGTTTTAATCCCCTTTGTTTTAATATCCTTATTATTAGGACATCCTAGCTGGAAATGGTTTGCCATTGGTTCAAGTTTAGGAATGGCAGCTTTCCTGACAGTTAGCGCCATTTATGACCCCGCCGTTTGGGGTTTAGGAAATAGCAACGTAGCCCGAATTTTCCTCCTCTTCAACGCTTTACTTTGTTATGGACTCGCCCGTTTATCATTAAAAAATGATAACTAGGTAATTGGTAATTGGTAATTGGTAATTGGTAAATTACTTCTTCTTGCCTATTACCTTTTACCTAAAATCTATCTTCTTTCTTCTTCCGCCTGAACTCCTGACTTCTGACTCCTGAAATTACCCTATAAGTTTTTTAAATCTAATTTTGGCAAAAAAGTTTCACTACCCTAAATTCTCAATAATCTTGAGAATTTTCTCAATAAACCGACCAAAAAGGTTCATTTCAGGGCTTGATTTTCTCAACTATTTTTTGTACAATAATTTTAACTATAATTTGCTAATGCTATCGTCAATTAAATAAATTTAACAAAACTTAACTAAAATGAATATTACAGTAATTGGTACTATCGAACGTCGAAATATTGGTCTTGGTGCTTGGGCTTTTGTCACAGATGAAGGTGTTACTTACGAAATACCCAAAAGTTCTGATAAAAACCTACTCAAATCAGGACAAAAAGCCAAAATTATAGGAAAAGTCCGAGAAGATTTGATGACAACAGCCATGATAGGTTCTATTTTAGAAGTTCATTCCTTTGAAGTAATGACGTAATTTTCTGGTTGTGGGATATCAAGTCCGTCTGGGAATACAGCACTTTGCGTAACGGTTTGATACAAAAATTTAGGACAAAATTATTACATCAAGCCGGAAACTAAGATATGAACTGTACCAGATAGACGTGCAAAGTGCTGTAAATTCCCAGCCTAATACTGAAAGTTGGGTCAATCCCACTATAACCCACCTTCCGCACCCTAAACTGTCACACAACGAAAAATGGTCATTTGGGGATTTGAGATTGGCGATCGCCACCTAAGATGTAGACTATTTTGTATCAAAATTATCATCAAAGGTATTCAAAACTCCGAAATTACCGATTGTGACACCAGGGGGTGCGGAATGTGGGCTATAATTTTTATGGGAATACTAAACAGGATTAGTCAGGTTTAGTTGACTTTTGTTATTAGTCTCAGAATTCATTCTGAGGAGACTCAATGAGATCAAATAACTGTTCTTTTACCAAAATCGCTAACTTTCGCGCTGCACCACCTTCACCTCTAACACTGCGTAAATTATCTTTTATTACTGCTAATTTATCTGGATTTTTTAATAAATCTAAAACCATGTCTCCTACTGCTGCTGGTTGTAAATTACCGACTAATTCTGGGACAATTTCTGATTTTGCCCAAATATTTGGCCAAGCTAATAAACCTTTATTTCGCAAAAACCACCAATTAATTATTTTCGCAAAAGTTGTACCAATAAATGGTAAATTTGCTAATAAACCTGGTAAACCATCCCAAGAACGCATAGCATCTAATTGTTGAGTGGGTAATAATACAATCATCGGTACAGCTAAAGCCCCTAACTCGGCGGTATTTGCCCCAACTGTAGTTAAACATATATCACATTGTGATAATAAATCATAAGCGGGATTTTCTTGTTTTAATTCTACTTTTAAACCTGTGGAAGTAATTAAATAATTATCTATTAAAGATGCACCTTGAAAACTAAAAGCTTTAGTAAATGGGTTATTTTCAGGATTAGCAAAACTGGCTAAAGTTAGTAAATCTAAAGTTGGTGCAACAGGAATAAAAAATTGAATTTCTGGTTTTTGACTATGGATATATTCAGAAATTGCTAATTCTAATGGTACACCTTGAGTTAATTTTGCTGGTTTTGAACCTGGTAAAAGTCCAATCAGATCAATTTTGGATTTTGGATTTTGGATTTTCGATTGTATCTCATCTGGTGCTGCTTCTAACATTAAATCACCGACAACAGAGAATTTATCAGCATATTCAGGAGAAACATTTTTAGCAACTTCCAATTTCATGATCGCAAACTTATCTATAAAATTATGCCAACGTGCTTCCCATTCTGCATAAACTACAGTTTTATATCCTAATTTCTTACCAATAATTACCGGAAAAACTTGATCTCCTCCCAGAAATATGACCACACCTTGATTTCTCCATTGCCAATTTTCGGCGGTTTTTCCCCACAGTAAAAACTGCCAAAAATGTTCTGCTGCTTGAACTCTATCAACCTCTGGATAGGATTTAGCTATAGCAGCTTCTTTTCCAGTAGCATGAGGACAAGGTGATAAAATTACAGAAATTCTCACTTGAGAAACATCATTTCCTAATTGTTCTCTCAATGCTTTAACCACAGGGCGTACCCAAGTTGTAACTTCTCCTGGACCATTGGAAAGAATCAGAATATCAAATGCAGTCATGTTAATTATTTTCTATAAATAAGTAGATTGGGTTGACGCAAGAAAAACCAATATTGTGTTGTAGGCTAGGTCATATTCATGCTGTATGAAGATGGGTTGAATTTAAATATCAACGAACCACTTCAAACACAGAGAAAGATAAAAAATATGACACAGGGTTACAAAGAAATGGTATGAGATATCAACATTTACATAATTTATGGATTTTGTTGGGTTTCGTTCCTCAACCCAAGCTACATTTTAACTGCCTCCTGAACTGCTGTCATAACTCTTCAAATAACTTTGTCAACATTACATTAGAAAATATAAAACCATCGGGATCGCTAAAACGTAATTTATCGCCGATAATTTGTACCCAACCTGTTTCTAAATATGGTTGCAAACAGTTTTGAATTTTCTCTACTTGATGGTTGCCAAAATTGGCGGTTAAGGAATTTATACTCACACCTTCGGCTAACCGTAAACCTAACATTAAAGTTTCTAATAATACATCTTTGGGTGATGTTACCTCACAATCAATGACAGCACCATTTTTTAACCATTGATAATATTCCTGGGTTTTGCGGGGACGGGTAAAGCGTTTACCATGAACATAACTGGCTGCACCCATGCCAAAGCCATAGTAGGGGCGATTTTGCCAATAAACTCGATTATGCTGGCATTGATGTCCTGGCTGGGCATAGTTGGAAATTTCGTAATGTTCATAACCACCATCAGTTAGAGTTTTTTGACCCAGTTGATACATTTTGACCGTTGTTTCATCTGTAGGTAAGGGATGATCTCCCGGTTTGTAATAACGATTGAAGGCGGTTCCCGGTTCAATGGTTAGGTCATAAATGGAAATATGAGTTGGTGCTGCTGTAATAGCTTGGTTTAAGGAATCTTGCCACTGTTCCAAAGACTGATGGGGTAAGCCAGAAATTAAGTCCAAGCTAAATTCGGGAATTTCGACTTTGTGAATTAACTCTATAGCTGTAAAAATATCTACAAGTGAATGCGATCGCCCCGCAGCTTTTAACAATTCTTCTTGAAAGGCTTGCACACCCAAACTCACCCGATTTACTCCTAAGTTGGAATAACCAGTTAAATGTGCCAAATCAAACGTTCCTGGGTCAACTTCCATGGAAATTTCCACCCTAGAAGCAATACCAAATCGCTTTTCTAAGGTTGTTAATATACATTCCAACTGTTCTGGTGATAATAGTGAAGGAGTACCACCACCGAAAAAAATTGTTTCTAAAGGTTGATCATAGATTGGTGCAATTATGATTTCTTGACATAAAACTTTAACATATTCGGCAATTGTCCCAGAGTTTTCACCTCGTGAGCGATCGCCCACCACAAACACCGGAAAATCACAATAAAAGCACCGTCGCCGACAAAAGGGAATATGCACGTAAGCAGAACGGGGAACACCCCAACCAATATCTTGTTGACTCATGCCTAGAAATAGTTAATTTAATTTGACTGTTAAAAATAATGAAAAATGAGGAGTTTATTTACAACTTTTTATCCTTTTTCCCTAAAAATAAAAAGAATATGCAGTAAAAACCCTTTGGTTATAATGTTTGCATATTTTGTCTGCCTGAGCAGCTAATATTATTCCATTATCAACAAGGATCTAATCAAGCATACTTTAATCCATCGAATCAATACCGTTGTAGGAACACAACACAACCATGTTGGATGTCATTATTATTCTCTCATTTATTTTTGCAGCATCGGGGATAGGTTATTTCAGCACTGACTTACTCCCTCCAGGTACTCTCAATGGAGTCACTGATTTAGAGGCATTACGCTTAGTTTTCGCCGTTTTTGCCGCCATTATCGGTGGTGCAGTCGGACTCAGTTTCCAGACCACATACCGTCGTCTAGAATCACAAGTCCGGGAAATGCCCCTAGAAGTCATTTTAACCCGTGCCATTGGCTTAGTAATTGGGCTATTACTTGCCAACTTAATGTTAGCCCCGCTATTTTTATTACCCATTCCCCCAGATTTCGGCTTTATCAAACCCCTTGTAGCCGTTGTTGGTAGCATTATCCTCTCGGTTACTGGTATGAACTTAGCAGACACCCACGGTCGGGGTTTATTAAGATTAATTAACCCCAATACCGTAGAAAGTATGGTAGTAGAAGGAACTCTTAAACCTGCCAACACCAAAGTTTTAGATACTAGCTGTATTATAGATGGCCGGATTGAAACATTACTAGAAACAGGATTTTTAGAAGGGTTAATTCTTGTCCCTCAATTTGTTTTGCAAGAGTTACAACAAGTAGCTGATGCCAGTAAAGACCAAAAACGGGTAAGAGGAAGAAGAGGACTAGAAATACTCAACCGTATTCGAGAAACTTACCCCGAACGGATTTTAATTAACCCTGTGGACTATGAAGATACTCCCACCGTTGATGCTAAATTAGTCCGTTTTGCTCAAGAAATTAATGGCACATTATTAACAAATGATTACAACTTATCCAAAGTTGCTAGTGTGCAAAAAGTCCCTGTTTTAAACGTTCACGACCTAGTAAATGCCGTTCGTCCTACCTATTTACCTGGTGATAACCTAGATTTGAAAATACTCAAAGAAGGCAAAGAACCCAGTCAAGGCATTGGCTATTTAGATGATGGCACAATGGTAGTAGTAGAAGAAGGTAGTCCTTATGTCGGCGGAGAATTGCGTGTCGTAGTCACTAGCGCCTTACAAACATCCGCCGGTAGAATGATTTTTGCTAAACCCCAAGCTTCCGCATTAGCGTAAGGAATATGTTGGCAAAAACTAAAACTAAACTATACAATCGGTGTGGGAAAACTGCACCGATTTTGTATATAGTTAGCATTTTTCTGTCTCATGAATTATAAAATTATTTGCGTTTATCTGCGTCCATCTGCGTTTAATTATTACTCCTTTTATCTCACTTGTATGGGAATATTTATAGCACTGAATTAAGCTATTCGAGATGCAAGTGTAGAAGTGATGAATGACATTTATAGTCCCTTCCAACTTGCAGAAATTGTAGACCAAGAAGAGATAATTCATCAAGCAGAATTACTGCTAAATCTCACTTACAATTACTCAATTAAAGAATTACCCGCAATAATTGATAATTATTTAACTGAGTTACCCGGAGGTGAAGATTGGAAATTAGGAAAAAGGTAATTTATCAAATATTTCCTACCATTTCAAAAACGCTTCTTCAACTCCTTTCTCCCGTCTAACTTTAGCATCAGTTTCAAACCAAGTAATAATTTGTTTTCCTGTTAATTCCTCAATAGGAATATCATATTCCTTAGCAATATGTTGTAAAATTCTTAAAGAGGAAATAGTCAACCTAGTTAAAAACTTTTCCGGGGAAGATAGCAAAGCTGCATCAACCTGTGCAGACTCATTAGGGGTTAAAAACTCCGTTGATGATTGATTTGGTGAGATATCCATAAAAAGTCAAAAATCTGTTTAATTACTAAGTCTCGTTTTTACTATTAAATCATATTATTGTAATCCCTAAGCAACAAACGCAGACTAATAGCGAGGATGTGTAAAGGTAAATTGTGCTTTTGATTTTTGGATGTGATTATGTTTACATTTAGGATTAGATATTCCTGTGATTGAGGATATTAAATTAAATCACATTACAGAACCTGTATAAAATACAAGGAAATAAATTCTGGAATTTTGCTATATTAAATCTAGTTGAGTTAATTTGAGGTTAATACATCAATGACACAGGAATTAATAGACCTCAGAAATAGTATTTTAGAACAGCGTTATAGTGATGCTTTAGCTATTATTGATGAGTTAGAGGGAATGAGCAAAAAAGCTATTTTGCGACAAATAAAGGCTTTCTTAAATGTTTTACTGATACATTTAATTAAGAATGCTATTGAACAAAGATTAACGAATTATTGGGCAGCTTCTATCAGAAATGCAGTGGTAGAAATTCAAGATATTAACCTCAAGGAAAATAAAAAATCCTATTATATTAATGTTGATGAATGGGAAGATTTAATTTTAGAAGATGTAATAGAGAAAGCTATCGCTGATGCGAGTGAAGAAGTTTTAAATGGTGCATACAATCAATTTCAATTAGAGGAAATGATTGATAAAACGGAATTGATAACAAAAGTTTGTCAATTTTTAACTTTAACTTATGAACATTCAGCAAAAACTTTACCGAAAGCGATAACAGAAGTTTTAATACAGTTACCAGGTGGAGAAAGCTGGTTTAACCGCAAGTAGTTATATAAATATCCCCGACTTTTTAATCTAATCAGGAAATTTGTGTTTTTAACCAACTCCGAAAATTTTTAATCATTGACACCTCACCCACTTGTAAACTAGAAGCTAAAAACTGAGGAATTTCTGTATTTAAAGGTAAATTTGCAAAAGTAGGTGAACCATTACAAGGAATATATTTACCCTCAGATAAACTATAAATTTGCATCTCAGGTTCATCATAACGCCAAACTTCAGGAACACCCAAAGCTAAATAAATGGGTAATTTATCAATAGAAGAACTAGCATAATCAACTTCTATGACTAAATCAGGTGGGGGATCTTGAGTTAAATCTAAACTGGTTTTATTTCTCATAATTGGTTCATTTTGAATATAGAAACTAGAATCAGGTTCTACACCTCTAGCTAAATCTTCTCTTTTACAAGTTAATGAACCAGTGCTTTTGACATTGAGATTTAATTCTTCAACTAAAGTATCAATTATTTTTTCTATCAATCTTTTATTATGTTCATGGGGCATTAATGGAGTCATAATTTCTAATATTCCCTGATTATAAGTAAACCTGTTATGGCGATCATCACCTGTTTCTAATAAAATTCGTTCAAAAGTATTCCAAGAAATATTATAGAGGATAACGCTATTGGTGTGAGTGTCGCTGTAAGTAGGTGCTAGAGTTACCATAAATTTACCTCGCAGTTTTAATTATTATATTATAAGCAAAAAGAACAGATATCACATCACCTTTAATTAAATGTTCTATAGATCCTTCCATGCTTCGTCTTCCTCTGGATTAAGCCAAATTTTATTTAAAGATGATTCACTCATTTCTAAAAATTCTTTAATCAATATTTTATCGTCATTTGTATCAACAGCTTGTAAATTTTTAACTACTGCTAATGGTAATCCAGTTAGTTTGACGATAAAATCTAATTCAATATCTTGTCGTAACATATTTACAGCAACTTGGGTTAAACCTTCCTGTAAACCTTTTTCCGATGCTTCTTGTAATGTTTGCGCTGGAATTGATAGGTTGTTCATATTTTTTATGTTTATGTAGTTGTATTTTTGCAGCTTGATTATATTGTATCATAAGAGGATAAGAAATGTAAGGGTTTAGCGATTTGCAAATATTGGGAAGATTTGATGAACTAACCATCCTAAAAATAAGCCTATTGAAGATGTGATAGACGAAATTAAAAAAAACTTAAATTTTTGGCTAGATAGTTTATTGAATTTTGCTGTTACCAAAATATAAAGTGTAAACAATACACAATGAATAACACAAAAATAAAAATATGAAAAAAGTGTATTCCAACCAAATGCTAAGACTGCAACAATAGCAAAACATATAAATGTTGCCACCGTCAAAGTAGAAAGCAAAGATCGAGAATAAACCCAACCTGAAGCCCAAGCGGAAGAAGTAACTGAAGCCCATGCCCAAAAAAAAGCTAAGGATTTTGGATCAGCATTTGGATGCGAAGCCCAAAGGGAAGCACACATAAAAACAACGAAAGCAATAGCCCAACCCCAAGGGGCAGGTAGACAGAAAAGCAAAGTCGAAACCCAAACCCAAGCAACATTATCAAATGCTGATAAAAAACCAAAGAATGAATAATAAATAATTATAAATCCTAATGAAAACCAAGGTATACTTTGATATCTGTTATATCTATTCTGATTATTAAACGAAGAACTATTATTAACAACACCTAAACCGTTAAGATTACCCAACAAATTCAACCATGCTTCCATTGACTGCGGACGGTTTTGTGGTTCTAATTCCATTCCTTTGAGTATCGCTCTATTCAAATCATCACTAATAGAAACATATTTACGTGGAGGAATTAAAGGTATATCATTCAGTTTTCGGTCAAATGAAGATTCTGGATATCTAGCGGTAACTGTGTAATATAAAGAAGCTGCTAAAGTGTAAATATCAACAGTTGGTTTTTTATGACCTCTACTTTGTTCATAAGGAGCAAAACCACGATGAGCGGGGTGCATAGAAGTATAATGACCTTGAATATCGGCAGCAATACCAAAGTCAATTAAAATAGCCTTACCATTTTTTTGAATCATAATATTACCAGGGTGTGCATCCCGATGTACCAAACCTGCTTGATGCACTACAATTAAAGCCTCTCCAATTTGTTGTATATATCCTATTGCTTCTGCTGCTGGTAAAGCTCCTCGTCTTTCTACCAAATTTAATAAACTTTCTCCAGCAACAAAATCCATGATTAAACAATAAAGATTACCTTCCTGAAATAAATCACTAATACGAACAATATTCGGGTGTTGTTGTTTGGAAAGTTCTGCTAATTTGCGTCCTTCTTCAATAAACCGCTTGACAAATTCCGGGTATTCTGGGTGATTTTGCAGCCGTTCATTAGGCGTTTTTATCACTACCCATTGATTTAAAAGTGTATGTTGTGCTTGATACAGCACTTTGCGTAACGGTTTGATACAAAAATTTAGGACAAAATTATTACATCAAGCCGGAAACTAAGATATGAACTGTACCAGATAGACGTGCAAAGTGCTGTATGTAATCCCGAAACCACCTTCTCCCAGGACTTTTTCTATAACGTATCTCCCACCCTGTAATTTATACCCCTTTTGCCAAACCATAGTTTACAGATGCCCAAAAATAGTTATGTACATTTTGGCACAATTGGGTATGATTTGGGTAGTGTGGTGATGTTATTGTAATATGAGGAGGCAGAGCCTCTATATGGCATTCCCAGTCGGAGACTGGGAACGAGGGAAAATAAAAACTTCTTTGAAGGAATAGTTAAACCTTCTCCAGAAAAGAATATTTGGGTTGCGGTAATTGATTGGGATAATATTAGATAACTTGAATATTTAGCATTTATTGTGGTTTTTGATAATACTTTTTTAAATCCTGATCTAATGACCAGATATATATTTCCCTAGTGGGAAAACGTTTACAAAGTTTATTAAATTCTGCAATGATACTCAGATCCCCAAAACTTGTTCCTTCTTGTTTATGAGGTGCTTTGTTTTGTCCAGCTAACTCTGGAAATTCATCAATCCATTCTAATATTTTAGTTGTATCAGGAAACTGACAGGAGGACAAGATAGCTAGAAGCTAGAGAGAGCAAGCTTCATAGCTCTTTGCCCTTTGATGTAATCCTTCAACCGATAGCGGCTAAATTGCATTAATTCTTCTATAGTTTTTTGGAACATTTGATGTACCCCA
>JBJTUF010000166.1:0-7745 GCA_046080565.1 Cuspidothrix sp.
TTGGGGTACATCAAATGTTCCAAAAAACTATAGAAGAATTAATGCAATTTAGCCGCTATCGGTTGAAGGATTACATCAAAGGGCAAAGAGCTATGAAGCTTGCTCTCTCTAGCTTCTAGCTATCTTGTCCTCCTGTCAGCTATTTTTAAGGATTCATCATGGCTATTGAACCTCGCGCTTTTTTGACCACAATGGAAACTCGTATTGGTCTAACCTCAGAAGATAAGAAAGTAATGCAAGCAAATACAGATTGGGGATCATCTGTTGCTGAAGAAATGGCAGATCATTTTTATGCCTTCCTGGGACGTGATGAAGAAATGAATGGCATTTTAAATGCAACTGAAGGACGGGCTCATCGTTTACATAAAACTTTTATTGAGTGGTTTAATCAGATGTTCACAGGTCTGGATAATTGGGGCGATGAATATGCCAAGTGTCGTTGGCACATTGGATTAATTCATGTGAAAATTGGTATCGCTCCTCAGCACGTAGTTCCTGCTATGGCAGTTGTTGTTGATAAAGTCGGTAAAAAACTCAAAGCTGATGGTAAATCAGAAGAATTAAAAGATGCCTTGTCTAAAGTTTGTATGATTGATTTAGCTTTTATTGAACAAGCTTATGTAGAAGTTTCTTCATCGGCGGTACTCAAAGAAACTGGTTGGTCAGCAGCCTTATTTAGACGTTTAATTGCTACTGGCGCATCTGATATGTAGGGAAGGTGACAGGTGACAGGTGACAGGTGACAGGTGACAGTAGTTCAATAGTTCAGTAGTTCAGTAGTTTAGAAGAAAGAAGATTATTTTCCCCTCTGCTCCCCTGCACCCCTGCTCCCCTAGTCCCCCGCCCTAACAACCCCTAACTATCCGAAGCTTCTACTACTTCTAATAAACTCCGCAATAGCCAATAAGCAGAAGTAGCGCCGGGATCTGGATGTCCTATGCTTCTTTCTCCTAAATAACTAGCTCTGCCTTTTTTGGCTAACATGGGGATGGTGGCGTGGAGACCATTTTCTCCGGCTTTTATACCTGCCCGCAAGGCTGGTAATAAATCTAATCCTTGATCTAAGGCTTGTTTATAGGCAGCTACGGCGGGAGATAAAACATCTACCATGGTTTTATCTCCTAATTCTGCTTTGCCTCGCTCTAACACCCCATTTAAACCAGCTTGAAGTACATTCAAGAGGTCTTGGGCTGTTAATTCGTATTTGTCAGCAGCGATCGCACTGGCTCTTAAAAACCATGTCCCATACAATGGACCACTTGCGCCACCAATGCTAGAAATTAAGGTCATGCTGATAGTTTTCAAAATACCGCTAATATCTTGACCTTTCAAACTACCAATTAAATTTCTAACCTTTTTAAACCCACGATCCATATTAATTCCGTGGTCAGCATCACCGATGGCTGCATCTAATTCTGTCAGTTCTTCTTTATGATGCTCAATTACATTAGTATAAACCTGTAACCATTCGATGATTTGCTCCTGAGTGATCATTTTATACTCCCCAGCGTAAACTTGCTGTTTTAACTGGTGCATCCCACAGACGCAGCATTTCATCATCTAATTTCAGCAGTGTGATGGAGCAACCTTGCATATCTAATGCTGTCATGTAGGGGCCGATTAGATTCCGCACGATTTGCAGTCCTGCTAATTCACATATTTCTGCCAGTTTGCGATAGACAAGATAAAGCTCGGCCATGGGTGTCCCACCCATACTGTTAACATAGGCCAGGAGGCGATCGCCTTTTTCCAGAGGTTTATTTAAGAGTTCCAAGTCTGTCCACGCGCCTATTTTATCATCCCATTCTCTGACTTTACGACTATAGTTAGTATCATTAATAATAGAATTTGCTAAAATTTCCGTAATTTCATCACCTGATTTCAGGCTAATTCTTTCTATTCCTGGTTCTCCATGAATGCCAATACCTAATTCTATTTCATTATCCTCCAAGGTAAAAGTAGGCGTTCCTTTTTCGGGAACTGTGCAAGAACTCAAGGCTATACCCATACTTCTACCGTGCAGATTTACCTTGCGACATAAATCGGCTAATTGGTGTAAATTATAACCTTGTTCTGCGGCTGCACCACAAATTTTTTCTGCTAGTACGGTTGTTCCTACACCTCGCCGCCCTTGGGTATAAAGACTATCTTTAACGGCAATATCATCATCAATTAAAATACTTACGGCGTGGATACCTTGACTATGGGCTAATTCCATGGCCATTTCAAAGTTCATCACATCGCCGCTATAATTTTTGACGATATAAAGAATACCAGCACCACCGTCTACTTGTGTGGCGGCGGCTAACATCTGGTCTGGGGAGGGTGAGGTGAAAATTTCTCCTGGACAAGCAGCATCAAGCATTCCTCGACCAACAAAGCCAGTGTGCATAGGTTCGTGACCACTACCACCACCGGAAATAATTGCTACTTTTCCCTGTCTGGGTGCATCGGCGCGATAAACAAAGGTTGGCTCGTAGTTGATTTTAATTAAATCCCTATGAGCTAACATCATACCTTGGAGACTTTCCTGGACAAAGTTTTCTGGCCGATTAATCAGCTTTTTCATGGTTTGATCGCTACCCTTCAAAAGAAATTTGTCAGAATTGAGGAGTATGGCTTCGTCACGCTCCGCTATCAGGAGTTCAGGAGGCAAAGATGAATAAAATACTATTTCCTATTCCCTATTCCCTTCTGTCACCTGTAACCTGTAACCTGTCACCTAATTCCCCAATTTTCGCTGTAGTTGTTTGAGATTTTGATACATTTCTGGTAAACGGTTGTAAATGGCTGATACTTTGAGGTAGAGCTTGTGAGGAACAGCAGGAGTTCCAGAGACTATTTCTCCTGGTGCAACATCGTTGTGAATACCAGTTTGTGCGGAAGCGATCGCCCCATCTCCAATTTTAACTTGATTGGCAATTCCCACTTGTCCGGCTAAAATTACTCGATTTCCGACTTTTACGCCTCCAGCCATGCCTACTTGACCTGCTATGGCACAACCAGCCCCTATTTGGCTACCATGTCCTATCTGTACTAAATTGTCAATTTTAGTATTTTTACCAATTCTAGTTTCTCCCACTGCGGGACGATCTATGGCACTGTTGCAACCAACTTCTACCCCATCTTCTAAAACTGTATAACCTGATTGTTCCATTTTTAACCAACCTGTGCGGGTAGGAACAAAGCCAAAGCCTTCTGAACCAATGACAGCACCACTATGGATCATGCAATCTGCACCAATTTGACTACGTTCGTGGATGGTACAGTTAGCGTGTAAGGTAGTGCGATCGCCTATTTTGGCTTCTGGGTAAATGACGACATTGGGATGAATAATTGCACCATTGCCAATTTCTACACCGGGGGAAATGACAACATGAGCGCCAATATAAACATCTTCGCCGATTTTGGCCATAGAATCAATCACCGCACTGGGGTGAATGGCTGGAGTAGGACGATAGGGTTGATAAAAAAGAGCGATCGCTTTGGCAAATAATAATCTTGGTTCTGGGGTAGCTAACCAAGCAATACCCCTGGTTATGGCTTCCTGTTGCAATTTTTCATCATTAGGTAAAATTAAAGCACTAGCAGCCGTAGAGGCAATTAAAGAGCCAAATTTTGCGCCTTCTACATAGCTGATAGTGCCACTGGTTGCTTCATCTATGGCTGCAACTCCGGTAATTTCTAAATCTTGATCTGAGTGAATATTCAGACTGGTTTGAATGACAGCATCACCAAACTGGCTGATGATTTTACTTAATTTCATAACTGTTGACGTTTGACTGTTGACGGTTGACTGTTGACTGTTGACGGTTGCTCCCCTGCACCTCTGCACCCCTGCTAGGGGCAACCACGGGGGGATTGCCCCTACTGCTCCCCTGCTCCCTGGTCTAATTTTTGCCACTCATAGCTTGACCGGCTAAATAGGCTGTTGTCCAAGCATTTTGGAAGTTAAACCCACCGGTGATACCATCAATGTCTAATATCTCGCCGGCAAAATGCAAGCCAGGGACTAATTTACTTTCCATGGTTTTAAAGTTAACTTCTTTAAGGTTGACACCGCCACAGGTGACAAATTCTTCTTTAAATACTCCTTTACCTGTAATTAAATATTCTCCTTGAGTAATTTCTTGGAGTAACTGATTGAGGGTTTTATTGGATATGGCTGCCCAACGGTCTTCTGTGGTAATATTACTACGCTGAACAATGTATTGCCAGAGACGATGGGGTAAGTCTACACCACGATGTAAGGCGATCGCTTTTTTCCCCCATTCCTGTTTTACATCTAACAGTTTTTGTCTCACTTCGTCTGAAGATAAATGAGGCAACCAATTAATTATTAATTTATGTTGATAGCGGTTTTCATGGAGTATTCTTGCACCCCAGGCAGATAGTTTCAGCACTGCTGGACCACTCACACCCCAATGGGTAATTAATAATGGTCCCGTTTGCTGTAATGGGGTTTTTCCTGTTCCTGATAATCTCAGATGGACAGAATTAACACTAATTCCTGCTAGTCCTCGCAGTTGGGGATCGGCAATATTAAAGGTGAACAGTGAAGGTACAGGAGATTGGATATCATGACCCAATTCTCTGGCGATTTTATAACCGGCTAAACTGCTACCTGTGGCTAAAAGTAAGCGGTCACATTGTTTAGTTTCTCCTGATTTGAGAACAATTTCAAACCCTTGATTTTTCCGAGTGACAGCACTTACAGGTGTACCAATACAGAGTTCTATTTTGGCGGCAAAAGCTTCTCTAATTAAACATTCTGCAATAGTTTCTGAGCGATCTGTAGTGGGGAACATTCGCCCATCTGCCTCAGTTTTTAAATTTACTCCATGTCGTGCAAACCAATTGATAGTATCTAGGGGTTGAAAGCGGGTAAATGCACCCAATAAGGCCTTACCACCTCTGGGATAATTTTGGACTAAGTTCTTAGGTTCAAAACAAGCATGAGTAACGTTACAACGTCCACCACCGGAAATCAAAACTTTCGCCAAGGGTTGACGACTGGCTTCAATTAACGTCACTTGGGCTTGGGGATTCGCTTGAGCGCAAGTAATCGCGCCAAAAAATCCTGCCGCCCCACCACCAATAACGACAATTTTTAAAGGTAACAAGTTCTAAAATTTCTTAATCTCATGTACTTAATAGAGTAACTATTTATTTACTCTTCGTATAGTTCAAAATCAGCTTTTTGTGCGCCACAAACTGGACAAACCCAATCATCTGGAATATCTTCAAAAGCTGTTCCTGGTGCTATACCGCCATCTTCATCACCTGTTTCTGGGTCATGGATATAACCATAAATGGTACATATATACTTTTATATTTTTTCTAATTGCACCAGATGATTTGTTATATTTTTCCACTCCAGGAGTTTTAATCAATTTAAAACCGCCACCATCGTTTTGAGCAATAACTAAAGATTGCTAGAGCGATCGCCCCAAAAAACAATAGAGTGATAACACCACCCGGTAGAAAAGTGATAATACCAAAACCTCTCAGTATATATAAGGATACACCCATACCCAAAAGAATCCCGAAACCCTGGATTAATTTGCCATTTAAAGAAGATTGATTCATATTATCTTGGAAAGAAATGTAATTTTAGGGAATAAGTGACAGGTTGCAGATGATAGAAGAGAATAGGGAACAGGGAATATGCAAGACAGAACAGGGAAAAGGGAATAGTATTTATCTTTGCCTTCTGCCTTCTGCCTGGGTTAAAGATAAACTTAAGGCTAATTATGTGCAAAAAATCTATGAACTGAACTGTATTTAGAATTCAGTGAGTTAAACTCAATTAGATCATTATCATCCATGAGTTAAAAAGTTTCCAAAATCACTATATCTGCATTATATATGTCAAACTCAAATCTTAAAAGTCTAGATATCCCTTGGAATCAAGATAAGCAAAGACTATTAATACAAGGGGAAGTCTTATTAGAAACGCGATCGCATACTAGCTGGGGCGGTGCTGTTACCGCTTGGATGTATGTTCCCCTGATTAGATCCAATGTCTGGCAACAAATTACAGATTACCCTCGCTGGGTACAGTATTTTCCTGACATCACTAAAAGCGAAGTGATATCCATATCTAGAGGTGATGTTAAACGTCTGTATCAAGCAGCACAAAAAGCTTTTTTCTTTTTCACCGCCCAAGTAGAAATTTATTTGAGTGTGGTGGAAGTTTTAGGGCAGCAAGTTCAGTTTCGCATGGAAAGAGGCACATTTGCGGATTTTCACGCCCATTTAGAACTGAAAGACATGGGTAATGGCACTTTGTTAGCTTATACGGTACAAGCAACCCCAAATATCCCTATTCCCTCAATTTTTATTGAACAAGCTATTAACTTGGAATTACCAGCAAACTTGTGTAAAATGCGACAGGTGCTTTGTAATAATCAATAACAGCAATGTCACAGGCAACAACTATTTTGGATTTTTGGTTTGGTTCTCCAAATGACCCAAATTACGGTAAACAACAGCCATTTTGGTTTGATAAACAACCGGAGTTCGATGCTAAAGTCCGCGACCTTTTTTTGGCAGATTACCAGAAAGCAGTAGCGGGATATTTACATGATTGGATGAACTCACCAGAAACTTGTCTAGCTTTAATTCTCCTTCTAGACCAGTTTCCCCGAAATATGTTTCGTGATACTCCACAAGCCTTTGCAACGGACTGGGAAGCACTTTCAATAGCCCAACACGCCACACACAAAGGCTATGATCGCCAATTACTAGCGGTGCAACGCTGGTTTATTTATTTACCCTTTGAACATAGTGAAAACATAGAGGATCAGCGCAAGTGTATCAAACTATTTCAAAATCTTAGCCATGATCCCTATAGTGCCAAAGCGATTGAATCAGCTTTTAAACACAAGCAAATAATTGCCCGATTTGGTCGCTTCCCCCATCGTAACGCCATTTTAGGGCGCATCTCTACCCCAGATGAAGAGGAATTTTTAGAAGAACCAGGTTCTGGATTTTAAATTGGTTATAGGTAATGGGTAATGGGTAATGGGTAATGGGTTATTGTTGTACCTTGCACCCTGCACCCTATGGAGGATTGAAACCTCTGATTTTCCGTAAGTCCATCTTCGTGTAGCGTTTGCTTGGAGTCAAAAATAACACATAACGGCATCATGCAAAAACCACAAGTATTACCATTAGATTTATGACACTCAATATTTGTGAAAAAATTAATCAAACGATGGGAGAGTTATTTACTTACTCATCTGTCAATGAATTTGTACAAATTTCTACTCCTTTTATTCTTCCTGATGGTAGTTTAATAGATTTATTTTTAAAAGAAAAAGAAGAATCCTATTTACTAACAGACTTAGGTGAAACTTTTGGTTGGCTTTATTTACAAACTTCTGCTTTTGGACTAGCAAAAAATCAAGAAATAATTATTAAAGATATACTCATTACTCATGGGATTGAACAATTAAATGGGATGCTAGTTATTCGTTTAAAGCAAGATGATAATTTATCTGATGCTGTTCTTCGTTTAGTTCAAGCAATCATTAGAATTACTGACACTAATAATAAACCGAAAACATCATCTTCTAAGCCTATTATTGAACCTATTAAGGAACCAGGGTTAGCGCATCTCAAACCCTATTGACAAGGGGATTTATTAGATATGTGGGAGGATGTTCAAGTGACACAACTCAAGGTAGCTTAAGAGAGAACCCATTTAGCCGCTGTATCTAAGTAATGTCAACAGGATTTAA
>JBJTUF010000167.1:0-34270 GCA_046080565.1 Cuspidothrix sp.
TTGGGGTACATCAAATGTTCCAAAAAACTATAGAAGAATTAATGCAATTTAGCCGCTATCGGTTGAAGGATTACATCAAAGGGCAAAGAGCTATGAAGCTTGCTCTCTCTAGCTTCTCGCTATCTTGTCCTCCTGTCAGAGGGAACTGTCTAAGTATACATAACTCAGCCAAGACATAACGACGATTTTTCCGGGGTTGGTCAGGAGGGTTATCTTCAGTCCGCATTTGTTCTGGTAATGGCATCCAATGACCGGCGATTTTTCCTGGTTCAAAAAACCTGGCCTGAACGGAGAATCCCATTAACCTGTCCGCAGTCCAAAAGGGAACATATTTCAATGGACCAAAAATAGTAAAAGTAGGAATAATGCCTTGGAGTGCTTCCTGGACTAATTCATTTTTCCAAACTTTTTTATCAAAGTTTTCTTGATGGAGTCCATGATGATCTTTGCGTCCTCTAAACAATGCCATAAAATCTAGTTTATTATTTAAAGGAATAATCGGTATCTCCCGCATAGTATATTCTTTTTCTTCAGCAGAAAAATTCTTATCTGTCGCTTTTGTTCTCACTTCAATATCTTTGATATTCTTCAAACTATCCCAGGTTTTATCAGTTTGCATTTGCCCAAAGGGAAATTCTATTTGTTTTAACCTAAAAAAATAGCTATCGGGATAGTTACTAAAATAGTCTTCAGTAATTGCTAAAATCTGGGGATGAATATATTCATCACAATTAACAGAAAGTACATATTCGCCTCTGGCATTAAGTAAAGCTGTTACTCGTTGAATTACTTCTCCCTGTAAAGGACTATTGATTTGACGTAGCCTCGGTTCAGTAATAGGGATATAATTAACCAAAGGCGGATAAACTAATACAAATTCGGTGTTACCTTGAACTTTTAATAGTTCTTCTAGCCAGGATTTTTCAACGCCGTCCCTCATGGGAATAATAATGGAAAGTTTAGGCTTTGTCATAGATTAAGAATTTAGGAGTATTTGTAGGGTGTGTTAGGTAAAGCGATAACGTACCCTTAGTCAAGTGTAGGATGCGTAACGCTACCGCTAACACACCTTACGGGTATTTCAAGAATCAAATAAATATTAGTCCTAGATATTAATTGGCTCAAAATTATACAAGCATAAACCCTGAGTAATGTCAAGTCAAGGATTCATGAACAGGTAAGAGATGAGAATATATTTTTCTTTACTCTTACCTTCTGCCTCTTGACTGATTTAACTTGGCCATGAATTAAGAGAAAAGTCTAACAACTATGTCATAATTTGTAACGTATATTTAATAATTACCCTCTGCGAGACTACGAGCCATGAGTGAACAAGCTGAAGAAGCTCTGGAAACTCCAGTGTTAGACCGCTATGAGTGTCGCTCTTGTGGTTATGTTTATGAACCGGAGAAAGGAGACGACAAGAGTAATATTCCTCCAGGAACAGTTTTTGCAGAACTACCGACGAATTGGCGCTGTCCAGTTTGTGTAGCTAAGAAAACTGCTTTTGCGAATATTGGACCAGCCGGTACAGCATCGGGTTTCAAGGAAAACTTAAGTTACGGTTTGGGTGTTAATACGCTGACACCAGCCCAAAAGAACATTTTGATTTTTGGAGCTTTAGCTCTGGGATTCTTGTTTTTTATTAGTCTCTACGGACTACAGTAAAAACAGCTATTTCTGATTTACACCAATTCGACGAAAATCTACCAAATTTTAGGAAAATCTCAGTAATACTGATGCACTCAATTGTAAAGAAGTGGCAAGCAGTTTTTGCCGCATTAATAGTAGTTATAGCTTGTATAGGGTGTAGCAATGTTCCCTCTGTTAGCTACAATCCATGGGAGGTAATTAATGTACCGACAACCTCAAAGTTGCTAGATATTGGCTTTGCTGGTAATTCCCAACATGGTTATTTAGTCGGTGGCAATGCCACTCTCTTAGAAACTAATGATGGTGGTAAGAATTGGCAACCGCTGAAATTAGAATTGGATGATCCCAGATACCGTTTCAACTCGGTCAGTTTTTCTGGTCAAGAAGGTTGGATTGTTGGAGAACCTTCTTTACTACTTCATACTACTGATGAAGGACGGTCTTGGTCTCGGATTGCTTTAAGCGAAAAGCTACCCGGTAATCCAATTGCTATTACAGCCATTAGTCCAAATACGGCCGAAATGGCGACCGATGTAGGCGCGATTTATCAAACTACAGATGGTGGTCAAAATTGGAAGGCTAGTTTAGAAGCAGCCGTTGGTGTGGTTCGTAACTTGGAGCGATCGCCTGATGGTAAGTATATCGCCGTTTCTGCTAAGGGTAGTTTTTACTCCACTTGGCAACCTGGTGAAAATGCTTGGCAACCACATAACCGGAATAGTTCCCGCCGTTTAGAAAATATGGGTTTCACTAATGATGGCCAAATGTGGTTGTTAGCACGAGGTGGCCAAGTTCAGTTTAGTGATCCTGCCGACCCAGAAGCATGGTTAGAGGTACAATATCCAGAGTTATCCACCAGTTGGGGTTTACTCGATTTAGCCTATCGCACACCTGAGGAAATTTGGGTGAGTGGTGGTAGTGGTAATTTACTTCGCAGCACTGATGGTGGTAAAACTTGGGAAAAAGACCGTGATGTGGAAACAGTTGCGGCTAATTTCTATAAAATTGTGTTTTTGAACCCAGAACAAGGTTTTATCATTGGCGATCGCGGCGTTTTGCTAAAATATAACCCCCAAGCACAACCAGCAGATTCATCGAAAGAGGCGTAATTACACCCAATCATGGATGTATTATGAGAAGAAAGTTGCAACTTGTAACTCTTTCTAAACTTTGTAGGATAATAAACTCAATCATAGTTTTTGAGAAGGTAGTCAAATAAATGGCAGGTACCACTGGAGAACGTCCGTTTTCTGACATTGTTACCAGTATTCGTTACTGGGTAATTCACAGCATCACCATCCCCGCATTATTTGTTGCAGGTTGGTTATTCGTCAGCACTGGGTTAGCTTATGATGTTTTCGGCACACCCCGTCCTAATGAGTATTTTACTCAAGTACGTCAAGAAGTGCCAATTGTGAGCAATCGTTTTGACGCGAAAAACCAAGTAAAAACATTTATTGGAAAATAATTTGACATCATGACTAGCGGTAATAACATTAATCAACCAGTTACCTATCCCATTTTTACAGTCAGATGGCTGGCGGTTCATACCCTAGCTGTACCCACTGTATTCTTTTTAGGCGCGATCGCCTCAATGCAGTTTATTCAACGCTAGGACTCAATCATGGAAAGAACGCCTAATCCTAATCAACAACCGGTTGAATTAAACCGTACCTCTCTTTACCTGGGACTACTCTTAATTTTCGTTCTAGGTATTCTCTTTTCCAGTTACTTCTTTAACTAACTGGACTGTTTAATCCATGTCAGTTGCTAGTTAGATGACAGTTAAAAGGTGACAACAAAATCTTCAACTAACAACTGACAACTGACAAATGTGTTAACTTATTTTTAAGCGAGGACAAAACTGTGTCTGGAAGTGGAAGAATTCCCTTGTGGGTTGTGGCTACAATTGCAGGTTTAGGTGTAATCACTGTAGTTGGTATTTTCTTTTATGGTGCTTACGCAGGAGTTGGTTCTTCGATTTAAGATTCCTGAAACAATTTAAGGGCGAAGCGTTCGGACAATTAATTATCGGTTTTTACCGAAGACTATCATCCGAATACTTCCCCCTTACTGTGGTCTAAAGACATGAAAATTACTATAAAACCGCCTACCTGATTCAGATAGGCGGTTTTGTTTGTATCTTAATAGGTAATTGGTGCAAAAAATAGTTAACTAATTACCCATAGTCTACTTAAGCAATATCTTCGCTTTCAATGTAGGAAAATAAAAATGCGAAAATTGCGGCTGGTAAAACCAAGCCAGTCAAGGGAACGAAGATAGAAGGCAAAAAGGAAGAGTAAGCGAAAACAGTAGGCAAAAATGAACTTGACATAAGATAAGTCCTGTAAAGTCTTACTACAATTCATTTAGGAGCTTACTGCAAAATTCTACCCAATTGGCTAAATTCTTAAGATTTTTAACACAGCTTTTCAAAGTCCCAAAATTTCATCCAGTTCTATAGTCGGTAAATCAGGGGGAATAACCGTTTTAATCACTGCAACTCTATTGCTTTCCTGGTGGGTAGACAGATTGAGTGTAATCGCCGCCAAACGGATTTCTAAGCAGCCAAAGGGAATTTTTAAGGAAATAGTCGTTTCCCATCCTCCCCAGGGATTAGAACGCAAATCAGAGAGAATATGGGGACCATCTAGTAAACTACGGGTTTGATAATCTTCAACCCATAATTTTATTGCCACAGAAGATAAAACTTCCGGTAATTCCAATCGTATGGGTACAGATGTTCCTGCCACCAGTTCACCATCAGGTAACAACAATTGCGGACTTGGTAAAGAATCAATCATCACTCCAGCAACATCAGAGGGAGTTTCATCCTCAGACAAAGGTGTATTTCCTACAGATTGATCACTGATATCATCAGTATTCTCTTCCATCACTAGAAGATCATCTATAACAATTTCTTGAGATATCCATAGAGGTTCAAAAGGATCAGATGAATTAACTATTTCCAATTCATCAGCAAAATTTTCCTCCATATCTATGTGACCATCTCCAGACGGAGACTCTTCCTGTATATTCTGCTCTGAGGATGTTTGAGCAACATCTGGACTAAACACATATCCTTGACTTTCTGTCCATTTTTGCACAAGAGGGGATTTGGTGTCAGTTTCAACTGTCTCTAATACTTCGTTGAGGATAATAGATACATCTTCCTGAGTTTCCACTGTATCTAACACTTCGTTGATTACAGGTGGAACATCTTCCTGAGTTTCCACTACATCTAACACTTCGTTAATTACAGGTGGAACATTTTCCTGAGTTTCGACTATATCTAACACTTCGTTGATTACAGGTGAAACATTTTCCTCAATATTAACCACCACCAATGGTTCAACTTGAGTTATACCTGCGACAATCTCTGCTATTAATTCTGCATAACCTGTTTCAGCTATGACGGAATCATGATTCTCCTGAAGATTATCTATCGGCAATTCTGATGTTTTTGCTGATAAAGGAACTAAACTGGGTAACTCTGGAGATTGACCTAAAGTTGGTAACTTTTGATGATCTAAAGTATGATTAACTATTTGCTCTTGAACTATTGTCGTTTTTAATCGTTTTAAGTAGGGAAAAGTTTTATTAATGGGTTTAATTAGGAGTTTTTTCAAATCAATAGGTGAAGTAGGTAAGATTTTTTCTGCCGCAGTTTTCGCAGGATCAAAATTAATTTTAGCTGAGGTTTGGTTGGGTAAAATTGGCAGTTGTGGAGAAACACCTTCCCAGGTTGGCTGGGGTTTAATTTGAGGCGGTAAAGGTTGATTGGATGATGGTTTAAGAATATGAAATTGAGCGAGTTTAGGAGTTTTGGCTAAATTAAAAAGTTCTAATCCGACATTAGTAGAAGGTTTTGGTGGCTTTGCTGACTTAATTTCCTGTCCAAAGTAATGAGAATCTGATGAGGAAGTTTGTAGGGCTAATAATTCAGTAACATCTGCTGTAATTGTGAAGCTATGACTAGCTAAAAGCAAGACTTGACCAACATCAGCTAATTTACCGTATAAGTTAATATCTGCTAAAAGTAACTTAGATTCACACTCAGAAGGAATATCAATTAGGCTGGTAAAGGGCAAAGGTAAACTGTCTTTTTTTAAGGGGTGCTGAATTTTTTTGAGGATTTTTGACTCCAAAGGCGATCGCAAAGCAATTTCTATTCCTAAATGACTGATAGCATCCAAAGAAAATTTCTCATGATCTAAATTTTCGATTTCATTTGTTTCCACATAGCCATGAATACTTAAATTTTCTCCCCATCGAGCTACATAAGTATCTTCCTCTAGACTCAAATTCAGTGGCAGAGATGCCGGTAAGGTAGGCGCATTTTCAATGGTTTCTTCATCTAATAAAGGTTCATCCTTGGGTAACGCTAAATCTAATAAGTTTTCTAAAATCTGCTCTGTAGTTTCTCCCTTCACCCACATAGGAGTCACATCATTGATCACTATGTTAACTTCAGAATCAATTTGTGCCGGAGGAGTAGATGGTTCATTAACTTGGTTTAGAGACTGTGGAGTAGTTTCCGAGGGTAATACTTGGATAGTTAGAGTATGTTGCCAAGATTGACCCAGCATATCTGACATAACATCTCCAGAACATCGCAACTCCCAAATCCCTGGTTTAAAATAGGTAAAAGGAATTACCGCCATCAATCCTTCTGTATTAGTGCGACGTAATCGTTTCAGAATCCGTCGTTTAGCTGGAACTTCCTCGCTAGATATGTGAGTAATTCGTACTTCTACATCTGTAGTATTCAGATTAGACCGAGCCAAAACTCGGTAATTAGCGGGAAAAACTTTTAGATTTAAGGACTCTAAAGTTCGCCAAGTATAATCTCCCTGCTTCTGTATCAGAAATTGCCAGTTTTTCATTTAGGTTTTAGGTTTTAGGTTTTGGGTTCAAGAAAAAAGAAGTAGATGTAAATGAATAAGTTAAAAATCCCATGAATTAATTACCCACTCAAATTCAAAAATATCTCAAAAATGCCTAACCTAACACCTAACACCTAATACCTAAGACCTAACACTTAAAACGGTTGTGATAATAAGCAACTATTTGCTTAAACCTTTCCCTGGTCGCTTCGTCAGTATCAGATTGCCAAGAAATAGATAGCCCAGCAATCTGGCTTTGGTTGTAATCAAATTCTGCCGAAGTTTGGGGTATTAGGCCTACTTCTACCCCTAACAACTGACGTAGATGTGCTGCTATCTCTCGATATACAGCCAAAGGCACACCAGGAAATTCTATTTGTTCCTGAGTCTCCATTTCTATGAAGCTCCCATAGAAGTAGTTTCATTTACGGATACTGTAGCTGATGGTTGACCATCTTTATCTTTAGCAGCAGGTTGTTCTCCTACTTGTTTGGCGACTTCAATGCCATATTGTTCCAAAATGACTGTAGGATTACCACTTTGAGTCATTTCAATTCTTTTAACTAAAACCCCATTCACCAATCTTTGTCCTGGCTGTACATATCTGCTGGTTGATTCATCTGGAACTTTGATAATTGCCTGGGGGACGTTACCAATTAAAACAACCCCACTGACAACCACCGCTTTAGCTGTTTCTGGTTGGGGTGGAGGTGGTAATACGTTTTTTAGCTTGGGAGAGGAAAGAGTTGACGGTAAAACTTTGGGTAATACAGGCTGTATTTTTGGTACTTTTGCGATTTGAACTGGTTTTTTCGGTGGTAATGGATTTACTGGTGGTTTAATTGCCTTAGTATTGTTAACTGGTCGTTGGCGTGTGATAACTAAGGGAGGCAATTGAGGAACTTTGATTTTGTCCAGAGGTTGTTTAGTATTGGTTTGTCCCATTGGTTCAATGAGTTGTCCAAAGGGATCTGTGCGACCTTTTTGAAGGACAATTAAACGCTCCTTGCTGTTGGTGGGTTGAATCAAACTAGCAACAGGAGGCTGTGATGCTGGTGTAGCAGATACTACAGGGTCATTAAAAGGTTGTGGCTTGGCTGTCTGCTGGGGTATTGGTTGCAGACTAGGAGTAGCAGAAGGACTAGCAGTATTAGTAGCTGTTGGCGATTCACCGGCGGTACATCCAGCGATCGCCAAAGTTGTTAAAATAGCTGCGGTTGTAATATGTAAATTTTTACCCATTAGCTGTTCTCAAAAGCTATAGGAAAGCTAGTTTATAAAAGTACGGTTGTTGACAGAACCATGTTTGAAATCACAGGCTAAGTCTGTTCTCTTTATAACCTAAATTTTGATATTTCGGAAGTTTAATATTACTAGTCCAAATATTAACCACTAATTTTCCGGTACGACCATGATGTTTTTTAACAAATTTAATCCTTTTTTAACTTGTCTGGAAACTGTGACTACACTAATTCCTAAATGCTCTGCTACTTCTTTTTGGGTTAAGTCGTGTAAAAATACATACTCTACAACTTCACGAGTTCTTTTTTCTAACTGAACTAAAGCTTGTTGCAAGCGAATTTGGTCTTCTTGTGCTAATTGGAAACTACGATAGTTCTGATCTGGGACTAATTCACCTAAACAAGTAGCACCTTCTTCTCCATCTTGGATAGGTACATCCAGACTCAAAGGGGCGCGGTTAATCCATGCTAATCTAATTTCTTGCCATTCAGTCAGAGAAATTTCTAATGCAGCAGCTAATTCTCTATCTGTAGGTTGGCGATTATATTGCTCACGCAGGGAACGAGAAATGCCCATGGCTTGTTGTTGCAGTGCCAACCAACGTCTAGGTATTCTAACGGTGACACCTTTATCTCGTAAATAGTGTTGAATCTCGCCACGAATATAAGGCATCGCATAGGAACTAAAAGCATTTCCTTTGGAGAGTTCAAACTTCTCAATAGCCCTAATTAAACCCATACAGCCTACTTGAAGTAGATCCTCATAGCTCTCATGGCATTGATGAATCCAATAGTGAGTTTCCTTTCTCACCAGGCCAAAATTGAGTTGTACCAGTTGATTACGAGTTTTTTCAGATCGGGATTGTTGGTAATCTCGCAATAACTGTGAAGTTTCGTGTTTTAGCTCGGTGGTAGTGGTTGTAGACATAAAAGTATCGTTTTTTAAACAGTAGATAGGTTTTTTAATCGTTTTGTAATAGATGTGCTATCAGTTTCTTGGATGTTGAATCAGGAATTGGCAAAATGTTATTTTTAAGTGATGGTGATGTTTTTGCTTAACTTATGCCAAGTTTCTTTCGTAGTCAATTAAACAACACTCCTAGAATTAAAATATACAATTAGTCATCCAATATTAAACCGGGATTGTACCGAATTTGACTAATTAATCATGAGATTTCCTTATAGATTTTGGAAAACCTAAAATATCTCATAATTATCAATGTTTTTGATACTATTATTTTTCTTTTTTATGTGTACTTTATATGTACTTTATATGTACTTTATATTATTCCGTAACTTTGTAAGTAAAACTACGTAATGACATAATTAATTCGTTGATAATAAGGAATCAAAAATAAAAATAAAATTTTCAGATAGTAGATTTACGGAGGTTAATTAACAGTAACTGAAAAGCTAACAATTACTAATAATTGCTTACTTATGCTCCTTATACAAAGTCACACCTCTATGAGAATTGGGTTTTGAGTGTGATAGAGATGTGAACGCCACAATAAATTTAAGAAAAGATAGGATTAGACTAATCGTGTTAGTTTGTATGCTAGAAAGCGGCGACACTTCTGGGATGAAACAGGAAGAAAGTTTCAGGCTAATTTTATTCAATACGACGATATACAATCTAGCTGCACAGTAGCTTATTTAATATATAGCAGAAGGTAAGAGGATTTTTTGCAAAAGGGAATAGTAAAACCCTTGCTATGATTAGTCTTCATGGATCAATTATGTCTTAATTATCCTGACTACAGCTATAAAATCTCAAATTTAAAATTCCTGGTCAGAATCAATTAAAATAGCTAATAGGCTGTTGTACATTTAATTGGTATAAATCTGGTGGGAAGATGCCCACTCTACAAGACTGAACTATTTTTAGGTGCGTAACAGCTTACAATTTGTTTTTATAGCTAAAAAATTTCTTTTGCCTTCCGTTTAGAAAACTACCTTTCTAGAATCAATTATTACCTTGGCTATTCTACTATTAGTTATTTTAGTTGTACCGATTCTCTTTGAAAGGCTGAGATTGCCAGGATTTGTGGGCCTGGTTGGGGCGGGAATCATCCTTGACTCATGGGGGTGGCATTTATTACCGTCTTCATTACCAATGATTAATCTTAGTGCAGACATTGGTTTGGCTTATTTAATGTTTATTGCTGGACTGGAGTTTGATTTCTCGGTTTTCCAACATCAGAAAATTCCAGCTTTAATTTTTGGCGGGTTAACTATCAGTTTATCTCTGTGTTTAGGAATATGGGGGGGCGAAATTTTTGGTTGGTCTGGACATCATTCTGTATTAGTTGGTGGCTTACTTGCTGTTTATAGTCCTTTAGCATATCCGATGATTAGCCGACTGGGGGTAACTAATAATCCATCTGTAAATGTGACAATGGCAGCTACTTTAGTTACTAATATAGCTGTATTGTTAATTTTATCGCTCAGTGGAGTGAGTTCTGCTGGTGAGGTGATGAATTTAGATCAACTAATGACTATATTACTAAGAATTATCATTTATATGATGGTAATTTTGGTTGGTATAGATTGGTTAGGTAAGGAATTTTTTCATAGGGTAGGAGAAAAAGAAAATTATCAGTTTTTATTTGTTGTGCTGTCTGTATTTGTCTCCGATGTAGTTGCCCAACTGATAGGAATAGAAAAAATTGTTGGTGTATTTCTAGCAGGTTTAGCAGTTAATGATATGGTGAAAGCTAGTCCTGTGAAAGAAAAATTGGTATTTATTGGAACTGTGTTATTTATTCCGATTTTCTTTGTGAATTTAGGGGGAATGTTAGATATATCTGGATTGATAGATCAGAAAAATATTGAATTATTAGGATTGATATTTTTGGGAGCGATCGCTTCTAAATTAATTGTCGCTTTATTGATGAAATTTTTATATCAGTACCAATGGTCAGAAACCCTAACTTTATGGTCATTGTCTATTCCATTGGGAGGAATAACATTAGCAATGACTTTAACGGGATATAGGGCTGGGTTGTTTTCGTGGGCTGTATTTAATGATATTACTATTTTAACTCTCATTACATCTGTTTTTGGTGTTTGGTTGACCCAACGTTTTGCAGGAAAACTGACTTCTATTGTAGTTAATCAAGGTGTAAATTTTGATTTATCTGAGCGAGTAAAACATTCAAAGTTGGGGGATTTTAAGATTCTTGTTCCTGTTTATAATCCCCAAACTCAAAAGTATTTAATTGAGATGGCCGCTTTATTAGCTCGTCAGTCTCAGGGAAAAATTATCCCATTTGCGATCGCTCATGCTACTACTCAAATGTACAATGAGCAACTAGAAAAAGGTTATCAACATAGTCAATGTTTATTGATAAAAGCTATCAGTCAATCTCAAGCCTTGGGTGCAACCGCAGAACCATTATTACGAATTGATGATGCTTTTGCACCTGCCATTAGTCGTGCTGCCAGGGAACAACAAGCCAATTTAATTATCATGGGTTGGGGTAAACGCCACGGTTTTAGAGCGCGATTGTTTGGCAATGTGATTGATAATGTTCTTTGGTCTGCCCATTGTCCAGTCGTTGTGGCAAGGTTATTAGAATCACCAAAGAGAATTCAGCGTATTCTCTTACCGATTGAAAACCTGATAGAACCAAGTATAGAGGCAGTAAAATTTGCCCAAATGCTGGCCAATGTTAATCAAGCTCAAGTCACTTTGTTAAATGTGTGCATTAATAAAACCAGAAGGATGGCAGATAGTGATGCTGATCAAATTACTACCAGGCGATCGCACCTTTATCAATGGTTATCACAATTAAACTTCTCTAACCTACCAGAAATACAAATTATTATTCATGAAAATACTGCCTTGGCGATTTTGCAAGCTTCTCGACTCTATGATTTAGTAATTTTTCCCTATATACGTAATCGCACTACATCGGAAGGATTAGTTACCCATGATATTACCAACCAATTAGCCAGACAACTTACTTGTTCCATGATCATTTTAGGAGAACCTCCCACTCATCCCACAACCGTTATCTCCACCGGTATTCCCAACTCCCAAACATTAAATATTTAGCTCTTGACTGTTGCCTGTTGCTATATAGTTTTTTCGTATAAAATCATATCAAATCCGGGCAATCACTTACAACATAAGTTTTTGGGTAATAATTATTTTTTCCCAATTACCCATTACCAGCCCCAACAAATATGACAAGTATTCTACCGGATATGATATTACTTGCTACTATAAACTAAAAACTACACTTTGTAACTTTAAATTACACATCCCAAATTAATATTACCCGGACTCATCACCAACAGCCAGAAGTAATTAAGTATTCCTGGTAATTCGTTATGCAGCAATGATTTGTTCCCTTTAGTTTTTATTAAAAATGCATCAAAGTTCTGGACGTTGGCAGTTAGGGCTAGGTTTATCATCAGTAACGGTTTTTTTATGGGGAATTTTACCCCTAGCTTTAACGATTATACTACAAACATTAGATATTTATACAATTGTTTGGTTTCGCTTTTTTATCTCCTTTCTTGTACTGGGAATTTATTTATTTTTCCAGCAAAAATTACCAACATTAGCACAATTACGTGCTAGTAATTGGCAATTATTACTAGTCGCTACCCTTGGTTTAGCTGGAAATTATTTTCTATTTACACAAGGGTTAAAATTGACGGCGGCGGCTAATGCTGAAGTTATAATTCAACTAGCTGGTGTTTTATTAAGCTGCGGTGGATTAGTCATTTTTCACGAACGCTATACATTATTTCAATGGTTGGGTGTAGCTGTACTCACATTGGGTTTTGCATTATTTTTTCATGCCCAATTAGATAATTTAATCACCGCAAAAGGTCAATATCTACTAGGTAGTGGTGTAATTGTTTTAGGTTCAATATCCTGGGCAATTTATGCTTTATCCCAGAAACAACTCTTACAATCTTTAACCTCCGAAAATATCATGTTAATTATTTACGGGGGCTGTGCTTTATTATTCACACCATTGGCAAAAATTCAGACAATTTTTACCCTTGATAGTTTCTATTTTGCCAATTTGCTATTTTGTGCCTTTAATACAGTTATTGCTTATGGTGCTTTTGCAGAATCTTTACAACATTGGCCTGCATCCAGAGTAAGTGCCGTATTAGCTTTAGCACCAATTATTACCTTAATTGCTGTGTGGAGTCTATCAGGTATTTTTCCCCATTTGATTCCCCCAGAAAATATTTCTTTCATAGGGATTATTGGTGCTTTTTTAATCGTTAGTGGTTCAATATCTATTGCTTTAGGCAAAGCTAATTAATTCTCTAGGACTTCTATTAGCGGTTTTTACAGATTAATCTACACAATATGCCAAATTAGTAAATGCTGGTTAATTTAGATTTTATTAATTAGCAAAAATACATAATTTCTACTGATGTAGATAGTTTATGAATTGATTATTATTTTCTCAGAACTACTAAAAATTATCAATAAAAATTAAGAAGTTAATCAGGGTGTGAAAATAACTACCAAAATTTGAGCTTCGCTCAACATATCACTACAAAAGTTAAGCGATGAATATGTTTGGTAACTGGGAAAATACCCTGAAAATAAATTCTCTATTAATACTTTTATCAATTCTGTTACCAACATTTGGTATCAGTAACTCTGCTATGGCGGCAGAAAAAATTTATGCTTCTTATTCAGCCCTAGAAATTTCTATTCCGATTAGGGTGTTAGAAAGTTATGCTAAATATGGGATAATAAATACAGATTTAGGAGGATATTATCAATATATTCCCACAAATCAGTTAGAAGAATTTAGAAAAATTTTAATTCAACCGTTAAAAATTAGCCCTTCTGTTGCTGCCCAATTTTTGGATACTCAACAAGGGCAATTTATCTTACAAAGATTAACTGAATTAATTAAAACCTCTTTCTATACACAAGAATCAAAATCTCAGGCTTTACGGACAGCTTTAATTGCTGCTGCTGCTGATCCAGAAGGATTAAATTTATTAAATTTATTACGTAACTATCCTCACAATAGTATTAGTATTGATGTAGCTTTTGGTATGCAAATTGCTAGGGAATTAGAGAACATTATCAGCACTACTCAAGAGGCTATAACTACAATTAAACAACTATCTGATCTAGAAGCTGAGAAAACTTTTGTAAATAAATTATCTGACTTATCAAAATTAGGAAATTACCCCAATTTATTCATCAAAAAACAAACACTCAAATTCTTGGACTCAATCCGTCATCGCCATTTATTTACAGATATATACATTCCCTATACCCAAAAACCTGCACCTGTGATTATAATTTCTCATGGCTTAGGTTTAGATAGTAGTAACTTTCGTTATTTAGCAAATCATCTTGCTAAACATGGTTTTGCTGTGGTGATACCTAATCATCCTGGTAGTGATACTCAACAATTACAATCTTTAATTGAGGGTAATAATAATCAAGTCACTGAAGCTAATGAATTTATAGATAGACCCTTAGATATTAAATATATTTTAGATCAACTAGAAGCTGATCCTAAATTTCAGGGTCGTCTTAATTTGGAACAGGTGGGGGTATTTGGTCAATCTTTAGGTGGTTATACTGCATTAGCTTTAGCTGGGGCAAAAATTAACTTTCAGCAATTACAAAAAGACTGTGATGATGAAAAATTACGTAGTACCTGGAATATGTCTTTATTATTGCAGTGTCGAGCTTTAGAATTATCAAAACAGTCACAAGTAGGAGATAATTTACAAGATCCAAGAATCAAAGCGGCGATCGCAGTTAATCCTATCACCAGTTCTATTTTCGGGCAAGGTGGACTCAGCCAAATTCATACCCCAGTGATGATTGTGGGTAGTAGTGAAGATACGGTTGCACCAGCTTTATATGAGCAAATTTTACCTTTTTCTTGGATTACCCATCCTGAAAAATATTTAGCGATGTTAATGGGTGGTACTCATTTTTCGACTATCGGTAATAGTAATCCTGACAGTAGACAAATGGCATTATCAAAAGATATGGTAGGTGATGCTTCCCAAGCATATAATTACATTAATGCTTTAAGTTTACCTTTCTTTCAAATCTATGTAGCTAATAAACCAGAATATCTTTCCTATCTTAACGCTGCCTATGTTAAAAGTATTTCTCGTCAGTCTCTTGGTTTAAATTTGGTTCAGTCCCTTGATCTGATTAAATTAGCTCCCATTTTAGGTGATAACCCCCAGGCAGAAAAACAGGAAAAAAAACTTTCTCATACCATTGTCTATTTTGGATTTTGGCTGCTGGGTATTGCTGCTTCTCTACTGCATTTATGTATATTTTATTGATGGCATATCTTTTTTACAATTAGAAATTTCTGTATTATTTTTCTGTTCCCTGCCACAACAATTTATGCAAAAATACAAAAGTTGCAAATATCAAATTTAAAATTGTGTCAGGTTTTCTGAATTTAAACAAACCATTTGACTGGACATCTCATGACTGTGTGGCTAAAGTCCGAAAACTCCTGAAAATGAAACGAGTAGGCCACGCAGGAACTTTAGATCCCGCAGCAACGGGAGTCTTACCCATTGCTTGTGGTAAAGCTACTAGATTATTACAATATTTACCAGGAGAAAAAGCTTATCAAGCTACTATTCGTTTAGGTATACGCACAACTACAGATGACTTACAAGGTGAAATTATTAGTTCTGCACCTTGTCCGGGATTAGATATAGAAATTGTCAAATCTGCTCTTTGCCAATTTGTTGGTAAAATTGAGCAAATTCCCCCCAGTTATAGTGCCATTCAAGTAGATGGAAAACGCTTGTATGATTTAGCTAGGAAAGGGGAAATTGTTGAAGTTCCAGTACGTACAGTAGAAGTTTTAGAAATTCAAGTTTTAGACTGGAGAGATGGAGATTTCCCAGAATTAGATGTGGCCATATCCTGTGGTGCGGGAACATATATTCGAGCGATCGCCCGTGATTTAGGTATAGCATTAAATACTAATGGTACTTTAGCCGCCCTCAAACGCACAAAAAGCAGTGGTTTTGATATATCAGACAGTCTCACCCTCGCGGATTTAGAAACCCAAATTGATCAAGGTATATTTCAACTCATATCACCAGATGCACCTTTACAACATCTCCCAGTTGTAGATTTACCACCTATATCCGCTAAAAAATGGTGTCAAGGTCAAAAAATTCCTTTTGATCTGTCTAATTCTAACTTTGTGCGAGTTTATGAAACACAAACCGATTTTTTAGGCATTGGCAAATTAGAAAATAATTTATTAATTCCCCAAATGGTATTTAGGTAGGGGTTAGTCAAAAAGTCTTTCCATGGAGGCAGGTAAAAGGCAAGAGTTTGGGTTATCTGTCATCCCCAAATTTTTGGATTTCTCCGACCATGCACACTTTTCGATTAGCCCTGAAATTCATTTTTGGGCGGGTGTGGTGGAAAATAGACCACTTATGTAGCTTTGCAAAAGGAGACGGCAACACCGAGGTGTAATAAACATAAACAGCTTCACATAAAATTGGTATCACCTGTCATCACGACAAGACTTTTTGCTGCAAACCCTAATGAACTATTTTTGAGTATCTTGCAGAATTGTACCTAGCAAACACACCTGATCTAAATTTGCACCGTTCAACTTGACAGCATCTAATTCTGCACAAAGTAAATTAGCTGCTGTTAAATTTGTTCCTGCCAAATTTGCCCCCCGTAAATCAGCTTCTTCTAAATCCGCTTCATTGAGTAAAGCTCCTTGTAAATCTGCGCCACTTAAATCAGCACCTTTAAGATTAGCTCTTGTTAAATTAGCACCGCGTAAATCTGCGCCTCGCAAGTCAACACCTTGCAAATTTACACCGATTAAATTAGCCCCACTTAAAAAAGCACCAGCTAAGGAAGCACTATTCAGGATTGCTCCCATCAAGTTACTACCCCGTAGGTTACAGCCTCGTAGGTCGGCACTTGTCAAGTCGGCTTGCATTAAGTTTGCACCCATTAAGTTAGCCCGCAAATCCGTTTGTTTTAGGGTAGCCCCCATTAAATTTGCCCCTTCTAAATGGCCGCCTTCTAATTTAGAACCAGTAAAGTTAGTTCCGACTAAGGTGGCTCCGATTAAATTTATTCTGCTTAAATCTACGTAAGAAAGATCCTCGTCTTCCAAGTTTGCACCAGGAAGTTGCTTGTTTTTTCCTAATCTAATAGCTTCTATGTTCATTGGGGGTAAGTTGAAATCTGCTGACTAATTTTGCTCTGACTATCCCATTGAGAATCTAGTAACCATAAACCACGGCTAACTTTAGTTGTCATTAAGGGTAAATCTAGTCCTTGCTGTAAACCCATTACTAATAAAGTTAAGGTATCTATAAGTTTAGGATCAAAACGTATAGATTCTTGCTCACGACATTGATCTAATGCTTGAGAAAATATTTCTGATCCATCTTTATTTGAGTATTTATATTGATTGACTTGTGACTGAAATTCTGCTAATAGGGATAAAATGCGCGATTCTAAAGGAATATCATCACCTGCTAAACCTGCTGGTTCACCTGTACCATTCCACCATTCAGTTTGGTGAGTAATAATTTGGGCAACTGCTCTGAGTTGGGGCATGGTGCGGAGTGCTTGCGCTCCTGGGACTAAAGGACAAGCCAGGGGGCAACTTGGACCGCTATTTGGATTGTAGGTGGTGATGTGGGTGGGATGAATTAGGCCTTCAGATTTTTGTAGTGGATCTATGCGGTGTAACAATGCTGCTAGGCGCAATCTTTTGATTTGCCAGGCGGGTAGGTCTAACAACTGCCCCATTGTTTCGGCGATAGATGCTACTTCCGTGGAGGCCATGGGATTATTGATATCTGCTAAATCAATTAATTGGGCCATCCGTAAAAATGCTTGGACTTCGTTGGATACTAAGTTACGATCCAGGAATTTTTGGTGGGCTGTGGAGGGAATAGATAGGTGATCCATTCCTGTTTTTAGGTAATCAACGACCCGACTCACCACGGTAGCTAAATCTGTGGATGAGGATAGAGTTGTGTGAATTGCCTGTTGGTGTTGAGTAAGTTTGGCTGCTAGTTGAGGATCATAGCTTTGAATATGGGCGATCGCTAATGTTGCTGTTTCCCGCACTAACTCCGGTTCAAATGTCCATAAACCATAGAATTTCCGCTCTAAATCGCAAGTTGGCAAGCCACCAACTCCATAATCCTCCTCAGATAATTCTTGACAAATTACCATTGCTGTGTAGTCAGGAGCTAAAATAATCAAATGCCATTCTTCGGCCACAGGATCATCTGTAGCTAACCCCACTAAATCCACATTAGCTAATTGGCTAGTGGGATGTTCTGTAAAACCAGCATCAGCAGCCGCCATAATCACTATTTCCCGGCTGTGTTGGGCAATATCTGCATATCTATTAGCCTCTTGCAGATACCATTTACCCTGTTGAAAAGCGCTAATTACTAACGGATCATTATTTTTAGTCAGAATATGGTCTTCTAGGGCATGGCAGAGAGCAACTAAGGTGTTTTTATAGTACACACCAAAACGAATTGGTCTGATACTATTGCGGTGAGATGCTTCTAACTGTTGAAGGATTGAGCCTTGTAACATGGAATTAATTGGGGAGTTCAGGAGTTCAGGAGTTCAGAAGTATGGCTTCGCCACGCTTCGCTATCAGGAGTTCAGAGAACTTTTGAGAATTTTTAGTCATCTTGAGATGACTTTCCCTATCAGACTGGGAATTAATTCCCAGTTGGGTGATGGGTTTTACTAAACTCTGACGATGCAAATGTATATGTCTTCTAGGATACACCTGCTAACTGTTTTTCTGGTTTTTCTATAGGTGCAGAAAGGGCATCTTCCAAATCAGCGCAACCTAATTTGGCTTCTAGAATATTCATTACTTCCCGTCCGAAGTCGTTGGGATTTTGTCGCCATGCTTGTAAGCAGACTTCACCGAAGAAAGAACCCATTGGTTCAGGATTCCAGAGGAGTTTTTTGGCTGTCCAGGGCATTAAACTCATGGGATCATAACCTGGTTTGAGAATACCTTCTTGAAAGGCATATTCTTCTAAATGGGTATGGGGTTGGAGTCCAATAAAGAAAATAGCAGGTTCAACTTTATCAGTGCCAAAAATTCTTTCTAGTTCGCGGTGATAGGCGATGGTTTGGCGAATGGTTTCGGGACGTTCATCAATGACGTTAAAGGAGTAGTTGACTGAAACTACATCATTGAAACCGGCGGCTTTTAAATCACGACAGTTTTGTAAAACTGTGCGGAGGTTATAGCCCATTCGCATTTTGCGGACGAGTTCTTGAGAACCGCTAGTGATACCGATTTCAAAATAATTCATCCCTGTTTTTACCATCAACTCACACAATTGGGGTGTTAAGTTGTCGGCTCTAATATATGCTGCCCAATGGATATCCGTCATTCCAGAATCAACTATTTTCTGGAGAAGTTCCACCGCATCATCAATGAATTTGCGGGCGGGAATAAATTGAGCATCGGTAAACCAGAAGTTGCGAATACCTCGATTATATAATTCTCGAATTTCGGCTACAACTTCGTCACTGGGATTAATTCGTACTTGTTTACCTTCAACGACGGTGTAAACACAGTAGCAGCAATTATGGGGGCAACCACGTTTGGTTTGCACACCTATGTAAAAATCTTGTTCTTGCAGGTAATAATTAAATTCCGGCCAAATGGTTTCGATGTAGTCGTAGTTACAAGCTGTTTTTTCTAGGGGTGTGGGTTGTTCGTGAATTAGTCGAGGACGGGGTTGATTTTCTCCGACTACATAACAGCGTTCATCTCGAAAATCTTGTCCATTGAGTAGTTTTGTGAGGAGGGTTTCTCCTTCACCAATGGAAATAATTGTTCCTGAAGGTAAGCTTTTACCTAACTGTTCATAAAATACGCTAACTGCACCACCACCGAGAACTACACGAGCTTGAGATTGATATTTTTGGGCGCGTTTTAAACCCCGTTTGACTAATCCCAGGTTACGCCATAGTTCTACATAATAAGCAATAAAAATTCTCAAGCCGCCCAAAGCACCACGCAATTTAATGAATGGGTTTTTGGCGTAGTAAAATTCAAAGGCGTTTTGTAAGGGGTTGCCGCCTCGTCCGCCTACAGGTGCATAAATTTGAATATCTCGCCAAGAGAAGACAAGTAATGTGGGTTGAAATTCATCAATACATCTGTCTAGGGCGGAGGCATAATCTAGGGGTGGAACTGTGCCTAGATCAAAAATTCGCTGTTGTATATTGGGAAAAAGTTTATGGACGTGATCGGAAAGATAAACAACCCCAATGGGAAAGATAGGGTTACAAGGAAGACGAACATAGAGAATTTTGGTTTCGCTCATAGTTGGTTTAGCTGTATCTTGGGGTTGTGGAGGCAAAGACTAGAAGTTGGTATAGTTGTTGCTGATTTCAACAGCTTTATTCTTGACATTTCACTCTTTTTGTGATATGCAAAAAATTTTGCTGTGAACAACTACGCTGGATAAAGTCTGCTTGTTATATATAGATGAGGTTTTATGAAGAAAATTTTCATATACATTTACCATAACACCGAGTTCATAAATTCAGTGATGATATTCTTTTGTAATTCTGGAGCTAGATGCGAAACATAATTAGACTCAACTAGGCATAATCCAGATTGGGGATCAACGGTTGGAATGGTTGGTGACAAAGAGTTTAGAAGGATTTTACCGGAAATGAAAAGCTAAATTGTGATTGATGATGGATTTTGTTAAGTAAATACAAATTTATTTACAAAATTTTTAGGATCTAGATATATCTTTAGATATAAATAATGCAGAAAATTGCAGTTGGTAGTCGGAGTTACAGCAATTGGGGATCATCCAATGTTAGCTTTACTTATGTAATGTAAGATGGTGGGGCAAATAGCTCACCAGCAGTTATGGCTCAGATATTAGATCCTCTACCACCAGACCATTCAGAGAAAATTCTCTGCTGCTACGTCAACGCTACGAGCAAAATCCAGGTAGCTCGCATCACCAATATTCCCAACTGGTACTTTGAACGGGTTGTTTTTCCTGGACAAAGGTTAGTGTTTGAAGTTCCCCAGGAAGGACAAATGGAAATTCATACTGGGATGATGGCCAGTGCGATTATATCGGATACTATTCCTTGCGATCGCCTGATCATCCATGAACATACCACTGATGAGACTCCAGATCACTCATCTTCAGCGATAAATTCTAGTCATAGTAATACAATGGGGTCGGAAATTAATACAAAAGTAGATACGACAAAAGCTTTACAATCTTCTGTTGAATTGGCATCTATTGATTGATTAAAACAAAACTATTTTAGTATATGGGAAGGTTACTAAATTGAGTGGCCTTTCTTTTTTTAGGATTAATTGGTAATTGGTAGTTGGTAATTGGTAATTGGTAATTCTCCGTTTACCTGGTTTCAATCCCTCATAGGGATTAATTGAAATTTCAACTTAATAGAACCCCGACAATACCGACAAGGAAGCCTGTGTTTCAATCCCTCATAGGGATTAATTGAAATTTCAACCCAGAACCCAGAGCAGACCAGGAAAACCCAGACCAGGACGGGGGGTTTCAATCCCTCATGGGGATTAATTGAAATTTCAACTTCATTACTTAACAAAATTATTGGCGCATTGCCTGGAGCTTGTTTCAATCCCTCATAGGGATTAATTGAAATTTCAACTCCCTATTATTAGCTGTAGTTGAAAAGTTTTTAATTGTTTCAATCCCTCATAGGGATTAATTGAAATTTCAACTTGATAATCTTGTATGCCCAATTGTTCTACTATTGGTTTCAATCCCTCATAGGGATTAATTGAAATTTCAACACAATGTAGCTAGTTTTTGTTGACTAACTATATCTGTTTCAATCCCTCATAGGGATTAATTGAAATTTCAACGGAAATTTTGGCGAATTAGCGATCGCACTCAATGAGTTTCAATCCCTCATAGGGATTAATTGAAATTTCAACGCCCGCCCGTCTAAAATTCACCAGCCCGCGCCCGCCACGTTTCAATCCCTCATAGGGATTAATTGAAATTTCAACGCAAATTTGGTTGTTTGGTTCGTTTTCTTATCTTGTTTCAATCCCTCATAGGGATTAATTGAAATTTCAACAGTAGCTTTATTCTTAAATGCTCCCAGGTGTCAGTTTCAATCCCTCATAGGGATTAATTGAAATTTCAACCTGATCGTGCTATGTGGCGTGTGACGGCAAGATTTGGGTTTCAATCCCTCATAGGGATTAATTGAAATTTCAACGTCAGACTTTCACCCCATCAGGACACCTATATAGTTTCAATCCCTCATAGGGATTAATTGAAATTTCAACTTGAGGGTTTGCCCCCGTAGAAGCAATTATTTTTGTTTCAATCCCTCATAGGGATTAATTGAAATTTCAACTTGGCGGAAATGATTTCTGGGAATATTTAATATTGGTTTCAATCCCTCATAGGGATTAATTGAAATTTCAACTTGGCGGAAATGATTTCTGGGAATATTTAATATTGGTTTCAATCCCTCATAGGGATTAATTGAAATTTCAACAGCACTTACTCAGCAATGGATTATTAGTAGTGCCGTTTCAATCCCTCATAGGGATTAATTGAAATTTCAACCTAATTCATTCATTATCAAATGCTGGCACATTACAAGTTTCAATCCCTCATAGGGATTAATTGAAATTTCAACATAGATCCCGTTAAGCCTAAGTCTGCTTTCTTCAAGTTTCAATCCCTCATAGGGATTAATTGAAATTTCAACTTGATGAAGCTGTACGGTCAGCTAATTACAAGCTGTTTCAATCCCTCATAGGGATTAATTGAAATTTCAACTTTTGGCTGCATCGGTTACGGGTTGGGGGGAACTGTTTCAATCCCTCATAGGGATTAATTGAAATTTCAACTCTTGATCATATTTTGCCATATAAGTATTAGTAAATATGTTTCAATCCCTCATAGGGATTAATTGAAATTTCAACCATTTATGCCTTGAGACTGGCAAAAATCAGCGATGTTTCAATCCCTCATAGGGATTAATTGAAATTTCAACTGCGGCATTGTGAAACCCTTAGTATATTTAGTTTTCAAGGTTCAGTTGTGCCAACCTCATTATCATAGTCCATTTCAGAGATCGTGTCAAGAGAGAAAATCGCTGAAAGCCTTACTGTGTAAGGTGCGCCAGGGGGTAAATAGGGAAAAAACCAGCAAAGCCTTGTGTAGAGAAGAATTCAGAGGATTTTTCAGAAACCGGAATTTTTACACCCACCCCCTGGCGCATCAGGCGAAGAAAATAGTATGATCACGGGGTTGTTCACCACCGATTCTTTCTATTTTACCGTGACAACAAGCGCAAAGAAAATAAAAACGGATATTATCGGTATCAGACTTGATCAGTTTATTAAGACGCGATCGCAACTTAGAATACTGAGTATCAGTCAAGTCACACTCAAAAATACTATACTGCACCCATTGGCCATAGGACTTGAGGATATTGTGAATTTTAGTCCGTCGTTTATCCTCAGAAATATCATAAGAAACTACAACATTCATAAATAATTGAAAAATTAGGAATCGGTTTTGTAGGGGTTTAGCATTCCTCATTGGTATTAACTGAAGCAACAAGTAGCTTATTTGTTTAGCTTCCTAACCCGCCCGGAACTTAAGTTCCGGCCTAATAGCCAAAGTAAACTGAAGTTTACTAAAGAATTTAAAAATTTTCTTCCTACTTAGTCATCTAAAGATGACTTTTCCTATTAGATTGGGAATGAATTCCCAGTCGGGCTATCTGTTTTACCTTAGAGGATATTTGAAAAATTTTAGGTTGTGATTTCAGGCACTTATAGATGTCCCTTAGCAAGGAGTGAACTAGAGTCAAAGTCCCCCTTTTTAAGGGAGATTTAGGGGGATCTAAAAATATTTGATACACCATGAGAGACTTTTCAAACACCCTCTTAAATTGAAATCAATAAGCATTGCTAACCTCCCATTTGTATTCATAGCTACTTCAAAAACAAAGGCGGATACTTATCAGTAGTTCCCATCAAATATTTAGCTAAAAACCGAGCTTGCAATTCAAAAGATTCTCGATAATTGCATTTTTTACCCATCACTGGATGTTTAAACTCTGATTGTTTTTTCGTCTCATAATTAGTGAGAAAAACTTTCCTACCTTCGGGAGTCAAAGAAACAGCATTACTCAAAGGTTCACTAATAAAATCATCTGGTTTTAACGCCTGATTATTCAAAATAGATAAAACCATTGTATCCACCACCAAAGGTCTAAATTCCTCCATTAAATCTAACGCCAAAGAAGGACGATTATAACGATCAAAATGGAGATATCCCAAATAAGGATCAAACCCCACAATATTTACAGCAGCTTGGATATCATGACGTAACAAAGAATAACCAAAACTCAACAAAGAATTTACCGGATCAGTAGGTGGACGACGGACACGCTTAGTAAATTCAAAACTAGAATTACGAATTAGCCGATTAAAACAACCAAAATAAACCGCACTACCAGCACCCTCTAAACCCCGTAAAGAATCAATACTCTCTGTTCTATCAATCTTTGCAATTACATTTTCTAACCGACTAACATCAACCGATAAATCAACATCATATTTTCTTTGATGTCGTATGAAAATTTGCCGATAATTTTTTAACTTACCCCTGACAAAACCTTGTACCACATGAACAGCTTGAGGAGTATTACCAGCAGCTTCCCATTGCGCCTTTCTCACAAAAATATTACCAGACATTTCCGGTTGTAACTGTCCTAAATAATGACCTCTTTCATCAATAAAAGATAGCGGTATATGACGAGTCATCAACTCAGAAACCACCGCAGGGGAAACAGTAGAACGACCCAAAACCACCACTCCATCTAACTTAATAAATGGTAAATCTATGATAGTTTTCTTATCAAATTTAACATTAATTCTTTCATCAACCTTGCCAATAAAAGAATCAGCTTGTGAAATGTAAAGAGTACCCATGATAACATTCTCTAAATAAGTGACAGGTGATAGTAAGAAGGTAAGAGAGTATTTTTACCAATTACCCATTACCGATAATTAACTTGCTTCTTGATAACGTCCAACTTTATCAACAGCTTGGGGTAAACATCGAGAAAATAAACTACAACCATCACAGCGTTTTGTTCTTACAGATTTCGGCATTACACCTGTAAATAATAAAGTTTGTACAGCTTCAATAGTCGCAATAGTATTTGCTCGTAATTCTGGAGTAATTTCTACTAATTGACGTTGATGTGTTTGGGCATAATAAATATAACCAGAATTGATATTTTTACCCGTCATTTCCTCCAAACACAAAGCTTGAGCGCAAACTTGTAACTCATCATTATCCCATTCTCCCTTACGTCCGCGTTTATATTCAATAGGGTAATATTCACCATTTTCAAACTCAATCAAATCAGATTTACCAATTAATTGATATTGATCAGATTTAAGATAAATAGCCCGTATTTGATAAGTTTCATCTCGGTTTACTTCACTCATTGTGTGAACTCGTTCATGTAAACTTGTACCTTCAATAGTGTATTGATTATCTGTAAACTCACCAGCACAATGAATCAACCAACAACGATGGGGACAATAGGAATATTGGTTTAATGAGGCGATATTTACGTAATCATCAGGTGAAGTAACAGGTAGTAACATAGATTATTTGCAATTAGATTTTCAACACAATAAAAAACAATGAATCTGTAGGTTGGGTTAAGCGACAGCGCAACCCAACAAAAGCGTTAGTAATGTGATCATGTTGGGTTTCCTTGCGTCAACCCAACCTACTTTCTTCTAACCATACCCATTCCCATAGTCGTTTTACGTCCTATTCCTGCATATAAAACAAAATCCGATAAAGCATTAATTTGTTTAATTCCTATTGCTTCCACATTGCCAAGAATGCGATAGCTAATTTCGCCTAAACAACCAATAAATTTATTTTCATAGTTGCTAATAACTTCAGTTCTGATATTAAAAGCACTAGGATAAACTGCGTCTAAAGGAATATTAGTTAATTCAATCCCACTATATTTATTCCAGCGATTCAACAGACTATTAAATACAGATTCCTTGGTAGGTAAAGCATTATCAAAGCCACCTTGACGAAAGGCTACAGGTGTAGAAAAGATGAAATTAATTATCCTTTCCGTGTCACTTGCTGTTTCATATAATTGGGAATAGGTGCAAACATTAGCCCAAGGTTGGGTAGATTGGGGTGTACCTTGAATACTGGTAATAAATAAATTAGCTGAACCTAAATGCCAAGGTTGTTCAGGATTAAGATTCAACCATAAAGGTGTGAGTTGACTAAATAAATTGTCATCTAATAAAGATATCCGCCACCAACAGGGAGTACCAGCAGGAATCAGTTTTTGATGATTATATTGTAGAGTGATAAGTTGGGGTTTATTTCTGCTTTGTATTTGTAAGGGTGAGAGAGTAAAGGCTTTATCGGCGTTTGATTCGTGGAGGTAGTCGCCTAATTTTCTATCAACAGAACTGACTAGGTTGAGGAATAAAGCGTGATAGTGTCTACCGGAGAGGAAATTGGGGTAGATGGTGGTTTGGGGGGTGATGTTGAGGATAAGACTGTGGGGCATATTGTTGATGGTTGAAAATTCTAAGTTAAGGGCGGGCAAGATGCCCACCCCACAGGACTTATAAGCCCCCCTTTTTAAAGGAGGTTGGGGGGATCTGAGACTTTAAGCCTTAAATCTGTATTGCATTTGTGTGGGAAGTTTTACATTTTTGACATCATCAAAGTAGTAATATTCTCCTCGCATTTGCACATTTTGAATGAGACTCACTGGTGGCATATTTACCACGTCATAACTAATGACTTGATTAGTAAACATGATATCCAAAGGATTTAAGGGATAAGTGCAGGTGAATAAATCAGTTTTAGTTTTTGGTTGGGGTAGTTTTTCAACTGTTAATTCTGCCTTACTCATCCATTTACCTAAACGAATCCATTTAGGTAGTTTGATTTCTTTTTGAGAGATGACAAAAAACTCAAATTGACTTTCTGGCGCAATTTCCTTGGCTCGTCCAAAACTGGGAATATTTTTTTGGGTTTTCTCCATTTCTACATGGTAATTATTATTTGCATATTTCCATGTATTCAGAATAGCTGCATGATTGAGAGAATGAGCAGGAGTAACATAAATTCCATGTTCATTTAAAGGGGTTAAATGTGCTTCATATTTTGGCACTTGTTCGGGGCAGAAATAGCGATAGGAATCTTCATTAGCAACGGTTGTTGAGTATATTTCACTATCAATTAAAGCGAGTGCATAACAGAGGGCGTAATTATGAATTATTGGTTCGGTTTCGTAGAGTCTTCCTATTTCACGGGTGGCAAAATAGAGGCTGTCGTGTAGTTCTAATTGACAACGGTAGATAAACACCATTTTTATTACTCCGTTGCAGCCGTAGCTTTTTTATTATTTTTGGTATCTTTCTTTGGATCTTTTTTACCTGTTTTCAAAACATGAGTCTGAGCATAATTTGTTGAGTCACTATTTGCTTGTGTTAGCAATTCTTGTAATTTATTTTCATTGCTGGTAATAGCTTTAACTTCACTCAGTAAAGGTTGAAATGAATCACCAATAAAATCTGTATGCACAATACATTCTTGAGTCATTAATTCAGTAATTGCGCGTGTAGCAGCATTTAAAACTTCATCTTCATTTAAAGGATCAGGAGGATTAATTTGCTGCGTATTCATCATCAAATCATAGATTTTTTGTGTCCATCGCAAATTACTAACAATTTCTCCATCTGAAAAAATTACCCCAATTAATTGATTACGAACTGTACCAGTACGGGTTGTTTGCGCTCCATAATGGCGTGTTCTCAGAATGTTATTGAAAACATAAAGAAATCCGGCTTCTGTGGGATCTTTGAGTGTAACAATGCTAGGAAAAAAGACTTGAGGTAATATGTGATCTTGACTATTAATACGGCTGGTTACTTCACCATTACGGCTCATTGTGCCATTTTCAAAAGGTGCATTGAGAGTAAAATTGAGGTGAGAATCATCAAATGGTGTAATTGAATAAGCTGTGTCTACAACCACTTTAGACTTTTCAGAACCAGCATCACCAATAGCGAAACCATAGAGAATACAATCAGGAGTTGTTTTGCTAAAATCTACGTTATAATCGCATTTTCCAGCATCACCAATATTATATTTCCGTAGCAATTCCCGTCCTACTAAACGTTCTGGTGTTGACTGCTTACGTTTGAACATTGCTAAACGACTAATAGGTTCTTGATGTTTAGGGTCAATTCCTGCACGTACTCTAGCTTTATTCAATTCACCATCTGTCTGAAATAAAGGATAAGATTCAGTAACGCGAATAGTAATGAAATGAGCATATTTTCCCATTGGTTTAGCTGGGATTACATCATGGAAAAATTTAGAATCTAGGGTTTTGATAAATTTCATGGTTAGTTTCCTTCAGGATTGATTTTGGTGAAAATAATAGGTTTGAAAATTATTCGACATCTTCAGTATCTACATCTGTGATATCTTGAGGAGCATTTTGTTTGCGGATTTTCCAGTATTCATCTTCAGAAACCCGATAAAGGTATTCACAAGTATCTTTAATAAGGTTCAATTGTGTACCAGCTAAACGAGCGCGATCTCCTTTAAATCCTCCTACAAAAATTACCTCTACAAAATATTGAGCAAACTTATAAACTGCTTGTCGTTTTTCTTCAGCGGTTAAATATCGCCATTCACCATCTACTAAGTCATAAGCATCTTGTCCTTCAGCTTCGTTGCGTTTGACATTGTTCATTAATTTTGCTAAACGTGCAGCCACTGCTTCTGTGAGAGATTCAGTGTCACTAGCTATAGCTTTCTCGAATTTCAAGATGACATTAGCTGCTTCATCAATTGGCTTGAGAATTGCATTAGATTTTGGTGCTTTCCCCTTGCTTTTAGCTCGATAAAAACTGCGATAAAGTTTTGTTAGTTCTCCAAGTTTAGTCATTTCATCTCCTTTAGGATCAAAGCAATAGTAAAATTCTTGATACAAGCGAGTTTTAGCAATAGATACAGATTCAATCTTGTCTTGTTTTCTTAACCATTTATTCAGATAATGAAAGACATAAAGAGGATTTGTTTCTAAATCTCGTGCTAAATCTGCTAATTTTCCCCAATCTGGATCACCATCCTTTTTTCTATTAACTTCTAAATGAATAGAATAAGCAGCAGTAAGAGCATTAAGCGGAGAAAATTCACGTTTTTCTGAACTTCTAGGTAAAATACTATCTAAACGATAGTTGTCTTTAAGAATTAAAGAACGAATTGCTTGATGTTCTCCATCTAATAAAACCGTTTCCTCAAAATCAGCACCACTAATAAAAGGTGGTATAGGTGATTCTGATGCAACTACTTTCACATCTAAAACAAGCGGTAATGTGAATGCTAACCAAGCAGGTGTTACCCAAGACTCTGTATCTGTAGGTTCTCTTCCTGGTGGTAAACCTAAAAAGAAAAATGTTAGAGTCTCTTTCTCAGGAAAGCTGATTTTGAAAGTTTTATCATCTTCAGGTTGCAAGTTTTCTTTAATCAGCAAAGAATCTACTTTTTGATAATTATCCACTTCAAAACTAGCCACTTGATTTTCTGTAATAAAATGTTTACGCATTTCTGCATCAAACCGAGTCCGAGAGAATTGATTGTAGGCTTTTTGCAAAAACTTATTAGTTTCTGGTGTGAAGAAATAAGCGGGGTAAAGATAAAGATAGCGATATTTGCGACCTTCAAAATCTGCACCTACAGCATTAGTTTGATTCATCAAAATTTGTCTCAACATGATTTCAATTGACCAAATTGAGCAAATTTGACGTTTTGCAGCGTGAGCATTAAATAAAATTTGACGGTTGCTGTAGACTTGAGGAGCAAATAAAGTGGCTGATTCCATTTGCTCTGTGACAGTATAGGAAGAACTAGAAATTGCACAAACATTTTCTCTCCCTCTACCTGTAATTTTCGCAGCTTGATAGCGGCTTAATTCTACTAAAAATGAATCCGGTAATGGTTGTATAACTGCTCCTGTCGGTAAAGAAATTACTCGTTTAACGTAGGTTTTTAAATCATCCCAACCATCAGGCATATCCTCAAATTCTGCTATAATTGGCTTAATTAAACTAGCAGCATGATTTACTATTCCTTTCATCAGATCCAAAATTTGGGCAAAGTCTAAACCAGGATGTTGAGAAAAATATTGTGCTGCTAAATAATACCAATCAAGAGGTACACCTCCTGTTTTTTTCAAAGATTGAATTTGTCTGAGTGCGGGAATGTCTACGGATAATTCTAAGTATTCAGCTAACTTTTGAGTTAAATCCAAATCAGGGATAGCTTTTCTGTCTTTTTTAGGTAATTGTTTTTGCCATTCATTAACTTTTTCACACCAACTATCCCAAATTCCTCTACACAGAATATCTCCAAATTCTGCCAATCTATCAATGCGAATTTCATTGGCAAATTTAAAGTTTAAATCTGGTGATAATTCTCCTTTTGATTGGTAAGTTTGTAAGCTTTCTCCCCGTTTACCAACAGAAGCAACTTTTGAATCTGGAAGTAATCGAGAAGCAGCATCAATACTCACTTCCATTAATTCAACTACATCAAAAAACAGCCAGTAATAATCAGCAAATTTTAAACCTTTACCACCACGATTAAAACCTGTTTGTCTTTCTTGCAATTTCTCAGCACATAGATATTTAATTTTGGTAATTACTTTTTCAGGAACATTATCTGTTGTAACTTCAGGAGCATTAACAAGAGCAAGATAAGCAACACCATCAGGTAAATATAATAATGGTATATAAAATTCTGGAGGATGTGCTTCTATTAAAGCATTGTTGAGAATATTTGTGAGAATACCCCTATTTTCTGAAAGGGAATGATAGGTAAGTTTTAACTGATGATTACTTAATTTCCCTAGCAATAAAGGTAAACGTCCAGATTCTACATCTCGCGGATGTTTGACTGCTGAAGCAAATAAATCAGAAAGTGCAACTAAGTCAATTAAAACTTGTCTAATTCTACTATCTAATCTTTCATCATCTAAAGGTTTAAGCCCACGAGTAGTTAAACCTAAATCAGCATCACTTTTCACACCTGAATTATTACTAATCTTAATGATATCATCAATGAATTGTTCCCAATCTTCACCTAATAAATAGTACAAGCCAAAATCTAAAATCTTTTTATGAATAAATTCGCGTCCAAGATTTGGTGCATCTTCTTTTTTGACTGGTTCTTCTTCCCATTGACGATTGATTTTGTTACTAATTAACCAATCTTGATAGTCTGGAAATTTTTCATAGTCGTGTAATAAGTAGGAAACTATAAATACACGAGTTTGCAGTTCTTCACAATGACGTTTAACTGGGTTTGTTCCTACATCTTCAGATTGTAATTTTTTCAACATGCGATAGGTAGGAAATAACCCATTTAGCAAATGAGCAAGAATAGATTGATCACCAGCATTATCTCGACGAACTGGTTTTTTACCTGCGGCTGCTCTTTTAGCATTAATGATTTCTATCGTCACTTCAAAAAACTTACCACCTTTAGCAGTAGCACCTGCTAACTGTTGAATTAGATTTGGTAATACTTTTTCTGCGAATATTTCTAAGGTAATATCGCGTTCTTTACCTTGTGCTTCTTTTACAGCTTCTTTGAATAACCGAATAGTTAATAGTTCTCGTTTAATCGGTGATTCATCTTCATTATCTTCTGTAGTTTCCAGTTCTGGTTCTACTTCAGGTAAATCATCATCAAAATCGTTATCTAATACAGTCATAAATCATTTTCCTCTTGTTCAATTGCTCGATATTCTAGGATTTTACCTTTTTGGATTATCCACAATTTACCTATTACATCGGCTGATTCTAAACCCGTAATTAAGGTTTCTATAGCTTCACGCCAATCAGCATAAATGTAACGAGAAGGTAAACGAATAATTATAATTCCTGAGTAATTAGAAGGATTGTATTTCAGACGATTTCCAAACCCTCTATCGCAAGTAACTAAACATCTACCCTCACGACGACAAACATCAATAACTTCTGGATCAGGTGCAGAATTTAAGCCTTGTCCTGGTACTGTTGCTACATCATGTCCTGCTAATTGCAATAAAGTTACAACTCGCAAGTCAATATTTTCATCTAGTTTGAATTTCATGCACTTGCTTTATTTTCTTTATTCAAAGGAAGTTCTACAAAAACATCTCGTGCCATTTCTGCACCATAAGCAATACAAGCTAGTACATCTTCTCTTTCTATGCTGGGATACGCTTCCAGAACTTCCTCAATTGTTGTACCACCAGCTAAATAATCTAAGATTAGAGATACCCAAATTCGATGTCCGCGAATACAAGGTTTACCAAAACAAATATTTGGGTCAATTGATATTCGAGAAAGTAAGTTATCTTTAGTCATTGATGTTTCTCCAAATTTTGCGTAGTTCATCTAAACAAACCCATTCACCATTCTTCTTAACTTCGATATATTTAGTACCTCCACCATTTATTTTTGTCGCGTTACAGTCCATCCCGTGAGATTCCAGCGTTCACATTTCCAACTATTTATAGAGACTTCACTGCTATTGATATGTTTATTACTCCGTTTCTTGATCACTTTTTGCTTCAGTTGGGGTATACCAGTTATTCCGCGCCTAGTCATGGATCTATCAGATTGTGAGTTATTAACCCAGGCTAAAACGACCAAAGCATTGTTGCGTAAGTCTTCTGGCATTTTAGAGATATCTTGGTTGTTGAGATAAACGCGCATAGCAATTATTCCATGAGGTATGTTTTCAACATTTTGGCATGGATTTTGCAAAAATGCAATGTTACTCAAGCTATATGATTAAAAAACTAATATTCCTATAGTTAGCTATTGTCATTTGGCATAAAATTGTGTAAACTCCATATAAGGAGAAAGAATAACAGTGTAATCATGTATAAAAAATACATTCTTTCACTGTAATCCCTATTAGGGATTGAAAAACTCATGCTGTATGATTTGAGGCAAATTTCTTTCTCCACAAGCATCTCCCTACATCTATCTTTCATTGTACTAACGGCTGTAAGCAGTCGTAAAAAATTTAACATATCCATCCCTCATCTTCCTTTGGTTTCCAATGCCAAGTGAGAGTTTCCAACAATAAAGCATCCTGTCCAAAGGCAATAGTGTATCTTGGTGTTTTATCCTCTGGTTCATTAGTGATGGGGTATGCTTGAAAGTGTATGGGTAATCCTAAAGTAGCGCGTAAATAGTTGCGATCGCGGTCAGAAATAAAGCATACTAATCTCCGTCTACTAATAGCATCACTAATTTGAGTGATACCATAACCGTGTCTTTGAGAAATTTCCAAATTATTTAAAAGTTGCACTTTTCCAGATTTAGCTACTTCTCGTAAATTACCTGGATAATAAAAGTGCCAATCTTCCCTCACGTCTCGGAAATCTCTTAATTTCAGATAACACAAAGCTTTATCAAAACGAGTAGTAATTACTTCTGCGTTCTCAGCTTCTGTTATAAAACTATCTTTGTCCCATAACTCAAACAAAAAGTTACTTAAAATACCAGGAAGATTATACATTTTAAATCTTTCTGATTTTGGTTCATTGGGATTCGTTAAATCATAAATTGCACAATCTAACTGACTGCTTCCTCGAAAACTTCTAGCTTCTTCAATAATTTTCTCTTTTTTTTCTCCCTTACAGCGATAATATTGTGCCTTAATATGTTCAAGTTTTATCCCTAAAGCTTGTTGAATGCTAGTCCCAAATTTTTTATGAATATCTGGATACTTTTCTTTGAGATGAGCATTATTTATTAGGACTGAATATATATGATATGATTGCAGACTACCCCATCTTTGAGGATATTTCTCAAATTCATTTTTAAATGTCCAATAATTACGAATAGCATCAGTAAAAGTGATCCGATCATAAATTTCCTCATTTTCTAAAGGATGGGATTTATCTTCAAATAGTCTTGCTGTTAGAAAATTAGGTATCAACGCATAAGCTTGATAAGTTTCAAAACCTTTATGTCTTCCAAGTCTACCAAAACGTTGAATAAAATTACCAGCATCCGCAGCTTCAAAGATTAAGAAGTTAATCCGAAAATCCACACCTACGTCAATTGTTGATGTTCCTAATAATAAATCAGCTTCTGCAACAGATTGAGATTTTTCAGTTTCTCCTGTTAACCCTGTATTCTCCCTAACCTGCCATCTTGGTTCAAAAATAGCCCCTGACGGGATGACAAAAATAGTTAAAATGCAGACAGAATAAGCCTCATAGCTCTCTCACCGCGTTGATAATACTTCCGCTTATTAGGAGATAATCTCAATAATTCTCTAACTAATTCCCGACAATTATCTATAAAATCA
>JBJTUF010000168.1:0-6593 GCA_046080565.1 Cuspidothrix sp.
CTTGCGATAAACAATCCCGACGATATTATCCCGTTCTTCAGAGGACATATCTTTTGCGTCGCTTTCGGGAAGGTCAATATCCTTATCCAAGTTCACAATGCGGCATTTGTCAACGATCGCATTGACAATAGAAACTCCCCGGCCGCTATCTTTCAAAGTTTGGTAAGAAGCAATTAACTCACTGAGTTCTTTCAAACCTTTGTATAAACCAGCATTTTCCGCAGGTGGAGTTAAGTAGGAAATAGTTTCGGCATAACTGCGACGTTTAGCAATAGTGGCTTCACTGGGGTTATTCGCTGCGTAATAATACAGATTGGGAATTGTGCCAATTAATTGATCTGGGTAACAATCTCCAGACATCCCCATCTGTTTACCAGGCATAAACTCTAATGAGCCGTGTGTACCAAAATGTAAAACAGCATCAGCACCCCAAATTCTTTCTAAATAAGTATAGAAAGCGGCAAAGCCATGATGGGGACTAGCGGAACGGGAGAATAACAAGCGCATGGGGTCGCCTTCATAACCAAAAGTTGGTTGTACACCAATGAAGACATTACCGAATTGCTTACCATACACAAGGAGATTTTGTCCGTCGCTGTTTAAGTTACCTGGTGGTGGTCCCCAGTTTTCTTCTAAACGTTGGGAGTAAGGTGTCAGTGCTTCATATTCGGGTACTGACATTTTGTAAGCAATGTTAAGTTCAGGACTTGCGTATTGTGCTTGTACGTCGTGGATGACTTGTTCTAGTAACTCTTGGGGAGTCTCTGGAATATCCTGCACATCGTAACCGTTGTTTCTCAGTCCTTTGAGAACTTCATGAATTGAACCAAATACGTCTAAATATGCCGCAGTTCCCACATTTCCTTTATCGGGGGGGAAGCTGAAAACAGTGATAGCGACTTTTTTGATTAATTTGGGTTTGCGGCGTAAACTTGCCCATTTTAAGGCACGTTGGGCAACGATTTCTACTCGGTCCTGGAGGGCGATCGCTCTACCTGTTGCGCCGTCTTTACCGGATAGGATGATTGGCTCAATTGCGCCGTCTAGTTCGGGTATAGCAATTTGTAAAGCCACTTGAATGGGATGTAACCCCAAATCGCTATCCAGCCATTCTTCGGTGGTTTGGAAGACCAAAGGAAGGGCTACCATGTAAGGACGGTTTAATTTTTTTAACGCTTCGATAGCTTTGGGATGGTCTTGTCTAGCAGGTCCACCCACTAAAGCAAATCCAGTTAAAGAGACAACGGCATCAACTAGGGGGAGTTTTGTTGTAGGTTCATAGAAATAAGCATCTACAGGTTTAGAGAAGTCCAAACCACCAGCAAACACAGGAAGGACTTTTGCACCTAAAGATTCTAATTCTTGGATAATAGCGACATAATGAGCATCATCGCCTGTAACTAAGTGAGTGCGTTGTAAAACTAAACCTACACATGGTGCGAGGGGGTCTTTGAGGTTTCGGGAAATATCTCTGCGTACAGAATACCAGTTTAGATATTCCCGCACATCTTCAAACATATTTGGCGCGAGGGGATGCCAAATACCCATATCAGGATAAACTACAGGTGCTTGATAGTCAGAATCTGCTAATTTTTGTTTGTCTTCACCTTTTAAAACGTATTTATCAGCCAGCATCAGCAGGAAGTTTTCCAGGTTTTCTGGTGAACCACCCAACCAATACTGAAAACTGAGCATGAAGTTACGCGCATCTTGTGCTTTTTCGATGGGGAGGAATTTCAGCACTTGGGGAAGAGTACGCAAGAGCTTTAACATACCATCTTGGAAACCAGCGCCAGATTTTTCTTTGCGCTTTTTCATGAAGTTGGCAATTACGCTCTTGGATTGTCCCAACTGTGCTAAGGAGAAGCTACCCATTTTATTAAGGCGCATAACTTCCGGCATAGAGGGGAAAACAACCGCCACATCAAAGTTATCCCGGTGGGGTTCTACTGCTGCGACGAGTTTCTGCGCTAAGTCTTCAATAAATATCAGGGAAGCGATGAATATATTAGCACTGGCTATATCGCGTTTGAAATCTTCATAGTTTTCTGAATCGCGCAGTTCTTCAATTAAGTAACCACTGATTTCTATGGCCACGCTGGGATGTTTGGCGTTAATTTCCCGTACTGCTTGAGATAAAGAACTTTGATATTGAGACTCAAGCACAACATAAACGACTTTAATCAGATTGCGTCCGCGTAGGTCGTCAGGTGCTATATGTCTAATTGTGGACTTGACCTGGGTAAACATTCAGATAAGCTCCTTTGAGGCGTGTTCTCTGGAAGTGTGTAACTTCCATTTTCTTCGGCAATTAAGAGTTTTGTACCAGAAAACTCTGTGTCAGTGGGGGTTTTCTCCCTGAACTGAAACAAAATGATATAAAAAACGTAATCATTATTGATAAATCTTAACAATTTAGCAAGATTTTCTCAGATGTTTGTAAATTCTGTTTACATAAGTAATTGGTTATTGAGTTACCTAGTTGTTTAATGGGTATAGGAATTAACCACGAAGGACACGAAGCAAGAAGGAAGAGAAACGAACCGCAGAGACGCAGAGGACGCAGAGGTAAGAGGGTTTGAGAGAGTTTTTATGTAGGGTTTAATTTTCTCTGTTAAATACTCTATACAAAAATATGAAAAATCGGATTAATCATATAAAATAGCTTATGAGATAGTTAAATTTTCTCCCTAAATATTCAATGAGGATATGATCATGAATGCTTTGACTGTCAATTTAGAATCAGTAATAGAAATGACTGATGAGCAATTTTTTAAACTATGTCAAAATAACCCGGAATTAAGATTTGAAAGAAATGCCAATGGAGAGTTAATAATTATGCCACCAACGGGAGGAGAAACGGGAAATCGTAATGCGGGTATAACTGCTCAACTTTGGATTTGGAATGAGCAAAATCAGGAGGGTATAGTTTTTGATTCTTCTACTTGTTTTAAGTTACCAAATGGTGCAGATCGTTCTCCTGATGCTGCTTGGATTAAGTTAGAAAGATGGGATACTTTAACTGATGAAGAAAAACAAAGGTTTCCTCCTATTTGTCCTGATTTTGTCATTGAGTTACTTTCTCCTAGTGATAGTTTGAAGACTACACAGGAAAAGATGGAGGAATATATCGCTAATGGTGTGCGTTTGGGGATATTAATTAATCGTAAATCTTGTCAATTGGAAATTTATAGACCTGGTAAGGAAGTTGAGATTTTAGATTCTCCTGCTACGGTTTCGGGGGAAGATGTTTTAAAGGGTTTTGTTTTGAATTTGGCGATAGTTTGGTAGAAATAGAGAAAAAACGCAATAATTATAAGAAAATCAAATAATAATATGTAGGTTGAGTTGATTTATAAAACCCAAAATTATTACAACAATTTTGTAATTCAATTAATCATTTATTTAAACTAAGTTTAATCAAAGTTTTACATAATCATTCTTCAGCTTCATCATAAGTAAAACCATGACAAGAAATTCTACCAAATTGAATATTAAACCAGATCCCCAAGTCTGAAAATAATTAATCATTAATATGTATAATCAAGTTTATAGGAAGTTGAGTATTTTTTTGTTGATGATAATTTGTGACAATTCCAATATTAACCACCAACAAACGACCGATAAATTACATCCTGTACATCCTCAAGTCGTGGATATTCTGATTCTGATCAAAAAGTCTTGAATTAACAATGATATTGTATCATTGCACCATAACTACGTTAATATATGGTTGCTAAGTAACATTTACTTGTATTGTTATATTATAATAAGTTAATTTACGTTTTCATCGTAATCACACCGATCACGGGAAGCTCACCAGAGAAAGATTTCGGATTTATTGATACACCAGTGATATCGCCAGTAATTGTGTGGACATGATATAACAAGAGAGGAAACTGGAATCAAAGTCTCTCTTTTTAGGGTACGGTATAGACACAAGTTCTATGTGTATTCGTTTTATTTAATGATAAATATTCAAGCAGAGATGATATTAGGATGCATCAAAACTCTATTAGGGAATTTGATTATACTTCTGTGTACATCCTAGTCTTTTTAAGGGGGATTTAATGGAATCTAAAAATTTTTGATATATCAATCAGGACTGTTCAAACATCCTGGTGAAAGCTGAGAAAATAGAATTATAAGAAAATCCCATCATGGAATTAGAACAACCTAAACAAGAGCTAGAAGTAAAAGCAGATGAACATACAGAGGAACTGCTTAACCTCTCTAACCGCTTAAAACTAGCAGTTAAATCGGGGCAAATGGGGATTTGGAATTGGGATATAGTCAATGATCGCATAATTTGGGATGATCGGATGTGTGAACTCTATGGAGTCAACCCATCAGAATTTACAGATGGAATTGAGATTTGGCAAATGTCCTTACATCCTGATGATGCAGCACCAATAAAGGAAGCATTACAGGAAGCAATTAGGGGTGAAAGAGATTTTGATCCTGAATTTAGAATACTCTTACCAGATGGTAAAGTCCGCATAATTAAAGCTTACTCGATGATTCAAGGCAATTCCCAAGGGGAAGCAGAAATAATGATCGGGGTTAACATTGATATTACGGAAGACAAACAATCAGAACAAAAAATTAAGCAACAAGCTCAAAGAGAACGTTTACTGCGTTTGACTACCGAACGCATTCGTCAATCTCTAGATTTAACAACTATTTTTAATACTGCTGCTGAAGAAATTAGACAATTAATCAATGCAGATCGGGTAGGAATTTTTAAATTTGATCCTGATAGTAATTATAATGATGGTGAATTTGTCTCTGAATCTGTAGTTGCTGAGTTTGAATCTGCCCTAGAAACTAAAATTCATGATCATTCCTTTGGGGAACAATATGCAGCTTACTATCAACAAGGGAGAATGCAAGTAGTACCTGATATTGAAAATGCTGGACTTACAGACTGTCATCGTCAAGTTTTGGCACAATTTCAAATCAAGGCCAATTTAGTAGCACCGTTATTACAAGGACAACATTTATGGGGTTTGCTGTATATTCATCAATGTTCTAAAACTCGTCAATGGCAAGATTTTGAAATTGAATTAGTACAACAACTAGCTGAACAATTAGCACTGGCTATTCAACAATCTAGTTTATACGAGCAAGTACAGTCAGAATTGATAATTAGAAAACAAGCTGAACAAGAACTTTCTCTACAATTACAAAGACAAAAAACCATTCAAGAAATTACCCAACAAATTCGCTCTAGCCTAGATTTAAATCAGATTCTCGCCACTGTCACCAAAAAATTGCAAGAATTAATGCAAGCTGATCGGGTAATTGTTTTCCGGTTATTTCCTGATGGCAAAAGTCAAATTGTCGAAGAATGGGTTACTAATGGTTACGTAGCTTTGAAAGATCGTCATTGGGAAGATGAAACTTGGTCGCCAGAAATATTAGAATGTTATTGGCAAGGAAAACCGCGCATTGTTCCTGATGTGATGAACGATATTTGGACAGATTGCCTAGTAGAATATTCCTTAGAAGGAAATATCAAATCTAAAATTGTCGCTCCTATTTTGCAGGAACTAGGAGAAAAGGAAATAGGACGTTGGATAAATCATCCTCATAATAAATTATGGGGGATTGTAGTTGTTCATGCTTGCAGTACAAAACGTGTTTGGGAAGAAACAGAAGCCCAATTATTGCAACAAATAGCCAATCAATTAGCTATTGCTATTCAACAAGCGGATCTATTTTATCAATTACAAACAGCCCTAGAAAAACAAAAAGAAATTAGCCAAATGCGATCGCGTTTCATTAGCATGGCATCCCATGAATTTCGCACACCTTTAGCCATTATTTCCTCATCTACAGGTATTTTACAAAATTTTAGCGATCGCCTCACTTCAGAAAAAAAAGAGGAACACCTAAAGACTATCCAAAAAACTATCAAATATACAGTTCAACTTCTGGATGATGTGCTAATGATCAACCGTGCAGAATCTGAAAAAATGGAATTTAAACCCGAAAAAAAAGATATTATTGCCTTCTGTCATAACATCTACAAAGAAATATCATCTACTACCACTAGCCATAAAATCGAGTTATCTCTCAACTCAACTCAGCCATTATTAAATAATAGTTTGGTAGTGCCATTTGATCCCAAACTGCTCCGGCAAATTTTGACAGATCTTCTGAGTAATGGTATCAAATATTCTCCTGAAAATACTGTAGTTAATTTTAGTTTGACCATCGAAAATCACCAGATAATCTTTAAAATTCAAGATGGTGGTATTGGCATTCCTGAGAAAGATAAAGAAAATTTATTTTCATCTTTTTATCGAGCTTCTAATGTTGGTAATATTTCTGGTACTGGTTTAGGTCTAGTCATAGTTAAAAAATGCGTCGATCTCCATCAAGGAAAAATTACATTACATAGTCAAGAAAAACAAGGAACAACATTTACAGTGACTATTCCGATATGTAACCAGGGTTAGCGCATCTCAAACCCTATTGACAAGGGGATTTATTAGATATGTGGGAGGATGTTCAAGTGACACAACTCAAGGTAGCTTAAGAGAGAACCCATTTAGCCGCTGTATCTAAGTAATGTCAACAGGATTTAA
>JBJTUF010000169.1:0-12560 GCA_046080565.1 Cuspidothrix sp.
TGATTTTATAGATAATTGTCGGGAATTAGTTAGAGAATTATTGAGATTATCTCCTAATAAGCGGAAGTATTATCAACGCGGTGAGAGAGCTATGAGGCTTATTCTGTCTGCATTTTAACTATTTTTGTCATCCCGTCAGCTAGCGTAGACCAAATAATTCAGCGAAATTAGTAACATACCTCAGCATTAAGGAGAATGTTTTCTTGAAGACCTTTCCCCTGTCATTGCAGATTGCGATCGCTCTGATTTTCGCTACTATCGTGGGAATGTTACTAGGTGCAGGTAACCCAAGTCCCAACTTGACCGAATTAATTAATCATCTAATAATTCCCTGTAATTTAATTCTCAAAGCATTGCGTGCCTTAGCTACACCCTTGATTTTACTGGCAATTCTGCACGGATTTCTCACAGTACATATTCCGGGACGTTCAGGACGAAAACTTGCAGTCTTGCTGTTAACAAACACCCTCATGGCTATCGTCATCGGGCTATTGGTGGCGAATGTATTGCAGCCTGGTCGTTGGTGGCGAATCGAAGCCCAAGGAGCAGCGATCGCTCATAAAACCCTTGACCCTTGGGGCTTACTCCAAGATATGGTTCCACCTTCGATATTGCAGCCTTTAGTTGATAATAATGTCATTCAACTAGTGTTTATTGCCTTGGCTTTTGGGGTGGTTTTACGTGGCATCAAAACCGAGCAAATCGCCCAACAGAAAGAAGATTATCGCCCGATTGAACAACTCGTCAGTCTATCATTTGAAGCTGTGATGGCAGTATTGAAATGGGTAATTGCCCTGGTACCAATTGCAGTATTTGGTATTGTCGCCAAAACCATTGCTTTACAAGGCTTTAAACCATTCATCTCACTAGCTGCGTTTGTGTTGGCTGTACTACTGGGGCTATTACTGCAAGCGATTTACTATACAGCCAGAGTCAAATATGGTTCGTGGGTAAGTCCACAGAGATTTATTCGTGGTAGTAGTGATGCACTGTTAACGGCTTTTTCTACGGCATCATCTACCGCAAGTATCCCTGTAACATTCCAAGCTTTAATCGAGAAAATTGGCTTGCGGGAATCTTCGGCATCACTGGGAGCTTTAGTAGGTAGCAATTTCAACAATGACGGGACGGCTTTGTATGAAGCTATGTCTGCGTTATTTGTGGGGCAGTTGTTGGGACTGCATTTGAGTCTACCCCAACAATTGATGGTAGTGTTAACTTCAATCATCGCTTCTGTAGGGGCTGCCGGCATTCCCGAAGCTGGACTGGTGACGATGACATTGGTGTTTACGTCGGTAGGATTGCCAACTCAATATATTGCCCTATTGATTACGGTGGATTGGTTTCTTGACCGTTGTCGGACTGCAATTAATGTGATGGGAGATATGACCATTAGTTGTCTGCTGGATGGTCGGAAGCAGCAGATTGAGGTGAAGAATTCTGAAAGTTTTGGGTATTTGCCAGAAGATTTATCTGACGCACAGACGCAGAGAGAATAAAAGTTCTTAATTGAGGGATTAGCAAAGATGAATCGCATTATTCCCCGATATTTATCGAATGTGACGCGCTATCAACAAACTTACTGGCTCATAGCTGGGGCTATTATCGGATATGTTGGCTTTGTGCTTATGCTAGGAACGACTCGCTTAGTGATTAGTGTTGGTGGTGCGATCGCCTTGACAATGATCGTGATTTGGTTTTGGACTCTCAACCAAGCCTCATCGAAATCAGCACACAACATATTAGAACGAAAAACGTTTCTCGCTCATTTAAATCAACTGCAATATCGAATAGATAAAAGTTCTCAAACAACTTGGCGACAAGCATATCAATGGGCAGAAGCCACCCAACAATTTGCCACTCAAATTGCTCAACAAGAACCTACCTTAATTCCCGAATTACTAGAGGCTTTGCATACCGTACTTGCATTATCACAACAGGTAGCCTTAGCCTTAGCCACAGTTAATCAAGTCCAATCTTCCACCTATCGTCCCTTAGCCAAGCAACAGTTACAAGCTAGTTGCGATCGCCTCCAACAAACACACGACCAATTGCAACAATTACAGGATCAAGTTTTACTCTCCCACCTCAATAAAACTCATCCTGATGTTAATCTCCCGAAAACTTTGCAACTGCTAATTGCAGCAAATAAAACTGCCATCAAATAAATTTATCTTCTCCTCATTTGGAGGATAAGGCAATATTCCATCATCTACAAATAGCCATGAAACTTTTGAGAAAACTCCGAAAAAGCATCGGTGTCTGGTTCTTGTGCGGGTTAATTGGCACATCACTATTGTCTTGCACCACCCCCAAAGTAGATTCCTTTGACAGTGCCTACCGCGTCTTACACGAATCTTTATTACCCAAAATCACCGTCGAACAAGCCACAATTTCTGATGCAGTTGCCCAAGGTTACAGCATTCAAAAATTAGCAGAACCTTTACCAAATCTGGAAGAATTTCCCCTTTATGGTGCCAAGCCATCACCAGATAATAATATCGCTTACATTGAAATCTTTGGTTCGGCGGAAAAATCTAATGCCGAAAAGCAAGATGAGCGTTGGCTGGTAGATGTTGCTGAAGCCTTTAATGCCAAAAAAATTACCACAAGTTCTAGGCAAGTCATTCAGGTAGGAATTCGCAATATTCCTTCTGGTACTGCAACCCGGCTTTTGGCTGCGAAAAAGGCACGTCCGACTGGGTTTACACCTGCTAATCACCTATCGTTAAAACTTTTGGCACAGCAAAGTGTGACAACTTCGACTATTAACCCGCAATTAGTATCGGACTTTGCTGGTTTTGTGGTTGATGCGAAAGCTGCTCAAGAACTGGCAAAAAATGGTGATGTCACCTTTGAGAAACTACTGGATGCGATTCTATCAGGTAAACTCACAGTCGGCTATCCCAACCCGTATAGTAGCGGTACATCTTTAAATTTGTTATACACCTTATTTTGGCGGAGTGCGGGACATCATCAAGACGGTAAACCTCTCACTGCTTCAGAATTAGAATCACCACAGGTAAATTCTGTGTTTGATACATTTCAAAAGCAGGTGTTAATTACAACACTAACAACGCTTGATCTGAAAGAGATTTTTATCCGCAACAATAAAAAGCTGCAAGCCTTTCCCCTACAGTATCAAAGTTTTCAAACCCTCAAGAAACTGCCAGGATTTGAAGATGTGGTCTTTGTCCCTTTTGGGATACCTCACGATAGTCCTTTGGTGGGGTTTAGTTGGAATACTCCCGCCCAAAATGAAGCTTTACAGCGATTTAGTGAGTTTGCCCTGTCTCCAGAAATGCAGCAGCTAGCCAAAGAACAAGGCTTTAATGCGGGTGAACAGTTCAGAAGTAATATTGTACCTCCTATTCCCGATGGTGGAGTTCTGCAAGCAGCGCAGTCTTATTGGAAACAACGTAAGGACGGGGGGCGCACAGTTAACTTGATGATGGTAATTGATACGAGTGGTTCAATGGAAGGCGATCGCCTGCAAGCCGTCAAAAACAGTCTCAGAATTGCCGCACAGTCTATTAATCCTGGTAACTATGTGGGACTTGGTGGCATTTAGCGATCGCCCTAAACAAATCCTTCCCCTGGCACCCTTTGATGAGCAACAACACAAACGTCTGTTAGCGGCGACTGATTCCCTCACCGCTGATGGTAATACTGCAATGTACGACGGGATGATTGTTGGTTTGTCAGAACTGATGGAACGTCAGAAACTCGATCCTAATGGACGATATTATCTGCTACTGCTGAGTGATGGCGAAGTGAATACAGGATTACAGTTGAGTGAAATTACAGAAGTTCTCAAGTATAGTGGCGTGCGTTTTTATCCTATTGGTTACGGTGAAGTCAACCAAAACGAATTGTAGGCGATCGCCAACTTGCGAGAAACAACCGTGAAATCCAGCGACCCGCAGAAGCTACAAACATTATTTACCGAATTGTTTCAAACCAACTTGTAAACTTATGAACCGTTCTTTGTTCACAATTTTGGCATGGGGTTGGGGATTATTTCTGGTTGCGGGAGTGGCAATTTCTCAAATTTCTCCACCTTTAATTTTACTCATTGATAAAAGTTATTGTCCTCCCAAACAATGGCAGAAACTAGCACAAATTTACGCAGAAAAATATCAAAATTCTCAGTTGCACACAGTTATTTTATTTGATGATTTGAACCAAGAAAAATTTTCACCACCGCCACAACCATCAGTCATTAACCAATTATCAACCTACGGACGAGCAAATGTAAAACGACAATCTCAGCTACAAAAAACTTACCCAAAATCTCAATTATTGAGTTGTCGTTCTGTTAATAATTAAATAAACGCTGTACACATCTGAGAATTACTGGCTGTAAATAAAAGCGTTCCATATCACCGTCTTTCATATGCAATCAGGCGTTTTCCTTGCTCAATTGCCTGGGTAAGCATTGCTAGTTCGTAACCTCGCCCAAAAAATAATGAAATATTAGGGATTTGGCTTGTATAAAATAGAGGTAATTGAGAGGGGCGTTCGATCAAGTCTTGCCAATTACAACTTAAGACCTGACAAAACGCTTTCAATACTGAAGCGTCGATCGAATCACCTCTTAAAAAGCCTTTCCATGTTGATAAAGATACCCCTTCTGCAAAGAATTCGACATTTTCCCAGTCTTGCCCTGGTGCAACGATTTGACTTGCTACCTCTAACCAACGTGGGAGGAAACCTTAAAAATGGCACAATTACAATGGTTGTGGTACGTCGTCATTGCAATTCCAGTGAATTTGTGTTTACAACAAAAGACTGGAAAAATTGCGGAGAGTAGGAATTTTTATGCTGGAAATCACCTAAAACCTAACACCTAAAAATAAACCTATTTTCGCCAAGGTGCAAGATTAAACTCTCATTCCTCCCTAACCTCTGCGTCCTCTGCGTCCTGGAGCGGTTCGTAATTCCTATGATTGGATGTTTCTAAGCAGATTTCCAAGTACCGTGAAAACTGTGGGGTATGACGCTAGGTAATCCCAGTTTACAAATAGGTTCTTCATTTAACCTATTACTAGCAAATATCCAAACTTCGCTACTATGGGTATTACCATTATAGACCACTGTTAACAGCCAACCTTCCTCAGTTTTATTTGGATTGTGTACATAAATAGGTTCGGAAGGATAGAAATTTTCTCCTAAGTTTGCTTGGGTTAAAGTTCCATTTTTATGATCAAAAGAAGCAATAGTATTGAGAATTTCCTCACCTGTATTTGTTCCGCTCTGAAATCCTGACATATAGGTATAGTCAGAAAATTGACCTACATTTTTTTGAGCAACACTAGGAAATTCACAATGTTCATTTGACAGTTTCTCAATTTTAATTACTTTACCAGTTAATGGATTAAGTTGTACCTGTGAAAATGTACTTTTGGCAATTGTGTGAGTTTGTCCTGTTGCAACTTCCCGCAGATATTGATTAGTTTGAAAGTTTTCATAACGGGCAATATTTACAATTAACACATCATTATTATCTACATAACCATTAGCAAAATGCCATTGAAACCAGGGTTCAGTTTCTCCTCGACAGACCAAAGATAAATTCTCTCTGTCAAAAACTATAATTTGAGTTCCCAGTTCAGGATGCCATTCTAGGCAATCACTATAATTACTTATTCCTACTAAAATAGGCCAAAGCTTTAATCGCACTGGGGAAATAAAAAAGACAAGATATTTTCCTGCTAACACAAAATCATGTATTAGAGGTACTCCTTGTAGTTGGTGTGTTACAGTTTGGATAATTTTGCCAGTGGAGTCACTTTTATAAATATTCAATGTGGCATTTAATCCTGGACTAACACCAAAATTAAAAATTTCTCCTGTTTTGGTGTCTTGTTTATAATGTGCAGAATAGCTTTGTTCTTGAGCTAAACTTCCTAAATCATCTTCTCTCAAAGTTTCTAAAGTCTGCAAATCTAAACTATAGGGTTTACCACCTTCCCATAATGCTAAAAGTTTATCAGGTAATGCTAAAACTGAAGTATTTGCTGCATTTTTGATAGGTTTTATCCATTGATTCCAGATAATTCCCGGTGCAGTCATGCCATAATTACCATAAAGTAATTTATTGGCGATAGTTTCTTGTTGATAACCAGTGGTTTGTACATAACGATAAATCCCTGTTACACCAGCATCAGTAAAATTAACAGCCAGAATTGCCCCATCTCCATCAAACCAATGTCCCATGGACATACCATTGCGTTCTAGTCTGGCGGGTCCATTACGGTAGAGTGTACCTCGCAAACCGTTAGGGAGTTTACCTGCGATTATAGGTAATATAGTTGAGGTAAATTCTCTTGCAGGTTGAGATATTGCTCTAGACCAGGGTTTTTTTGTTGACTGTTTATTAATTGTTTGCATATAGAATTTTGTGGGTGAATAATATATACTAATCTTAGCTGATTTTTCGTAAGATTAAAACTCTTATTTAAGTATAATGTTCAGAGAAAAATTTAAAACTAAACCCAAGTCGAGATTGATCTTTTTGTTATTTATTGCTACATTGGTAATTACTTTTATCTCCGGTAAATTGTCATTTCCTTATGTAAATGCTCAATCAAATTCAGGGAAAAGTTTAATCATGGTGACATCCGCAGATTATCCACCTTATGAGTTTAGGAAAACTGGCAGTGGCAATAATGAAATCATTGGTTTTGATATAGATATTGCCCAATATATTACCCAAAAATTAGGCTATAAATTGGAAATTAGAGATACGGATTTTAGTGGTATTATTCCAGCTTTACAATCTGGTCGGGCTGATTTTGCTATGGCTGGAATGTCTCCTACTGTGGAACGGAAAAAAAATGTAGATTTTTCGGATATTTACTATGAATCGAAAAATACTATTGTTGCTAAAGCAGGAAGTAATATTAACAAAACTGACGATTTAACTGGTAAAAAATTAGGTGTACAATTAGGATCAATTCAAGCTAATGCTACTAAAAATTTGAAAGATGTGCAGGTTATTTTCTTGAATAGAACGGGTGATATTATTCAAGAAATTAAATCTGGTCGCATTGATGCGGCTATTATGGAAGATACTATTGCTAAAGGATTTATTGCTAATAATAGCGATTTGCAATTTAATATCATTGCTAGTAATGCAGAAGAAACCGGTTCAGCAATAGTTTTTCCTAAGGGTTCTGATTTATTAAAGCAATTTAATCCGGTTTTGCTAGACATGAAAAAGACCGGAAAAATTGAAGAATTAGTTAAAAAGTGGTTTGATGATCCGGCGGTTAATGTTACGAATAATCAACCAATTCCAGCTATTACAAATACGAAAAAATCAGCTTTATCTTTTAGTAAGATAGTACCTAGTATTCCGTTTATTTTAGAAGGTATATTAGTTACTTTACAATTTACTTTGATTTCCACATTTTTCGGATTTATTTGGGGCATACTTTTAGCTTTGTGCAAAATTTCCACAATTAAACCTTTACTGTATTTTGCTAATGGCTATACTTCTATATTTAGAGGTACACCGCTATTATTACAAATTGCTTTAATATACTATGCAACTCCTCAATTAACGGGTTATGATATCCCGGCATTGTTGGCAGGTGTAATTACTTTTACTCTTAATTCTGGTGCTTATGTTTCGGAAACCATTCGCGGGGGTATTTTGGCAGTAGATAAAGGACAAATAGAAGCTTCTGTGTCATTAGGTATTGCTTATATACCAATGATGAAAGATATTATTTTACCTCAAGCTGTAAAAAACATTTTACCTGCTTTAGTTAATGAAAGTATTGGTTTGTTAAAGGATTCATCTTTGGTATCAACAATTGGGGTAGTGGATGTTTTGCGTCGCGCTCAAATTGTTGGTGCAGAAAAGTATATTTATTTTGAGCCTTTGTTGTTAGCAGGAATGATTTACTATGTAATGGTGATAGGATTAACTTGGGTTGGGGGTAAGCTGGAGGCAAAATTGTATCGTAGTAGTTAAAAGATATTAGGACTTACGCATTTTAACGAAATTTAGGGGGTTGAGATTGCTTCCTTACGTTGCAATGACGGTATTTGAATTAGGTTTTGCGTAAGTCCAGATTATATAGCACAAGGCAAGAGGCAAGACCGAAACCTTTGCTCCAGCTATAGATGGTGGGTAGTACCACCCTATATATAGTTTAAAATTTAAATAAATAGGAGTTATATATGCGATCAAATCAGAATGCTAATGTAGCGATTAAAGTTGAAGATTTATATAAATCTTTTGGAAAACTCAAAGTTTTACAAGGAATTTCTGTAGATATTAAAAAAGGTGAGGTTGTGGCTATTATTGGCCCTTCGGGATCGGGAAAATCAACTTTTTTACGCTGTTTAAATTTATTGGAAGTTCCAACTTCTGGCAAAATTTATATAGATGCTGTGGAAATTACTGCACCGAAAATAGATGTAAGAAAAGCTCGTCAAAATATCGGCATGGTGTTTCAGCATTTTAATTTATTTCCCCATAAAACAGTTTTAGAAAATATTACTTATGCGCCTATGCAGGTAAGAGAGATTTCTGAATCACAGGCTCAAGAAATAGGGATGGAATTGTTATCAAAAGTGGGGTTAGGAAATAAGGCTGATGTCTATCCTTCGCGGTTGTCTGGTGGACAAAAACAACGGGTAGCGATTGCTCGCGCTTTGGCTATGAAACCAGATATGATGATGTTTGATGAACCTACTTCTGCTCTTGATCCAGAAATGGTGAAAGAAGTATTAGCCGTTATGGGAGATTTGGCTAAAAGTGGGATGACAATGGCCATTGTTACCCATGAAATGGGGTTTGCGCGAGAAGTTGCCAACCGAATTTTGTTTTTAGATGGGGGTAAATTAGCAGAAGATGCACCTCCAGCAGGGTTCTTTAGTAGTCCTAAGTGCGATCGCGCTAAACAATTTTTAGATAATGTTCTGTAAAAAAATATAATACAAATCTATATACAAAGCCACTTTTACTGGTGATTCCTCAATTCTACTGTATTTAACCCAAGTTGCTAGTTATAACTATAAGCCTTCTAGATCCCCCTAAATCCCCCTTAAAAAGGAGAACTTTGATTAATTTCCTCCCTTAGAAAGGGGGGGTAAGGGGGGATCTAATCGAGAAATAAACCTCAATATTTGTAACTAGCAACTTACGTTATTTAATAATATTTAATGTTAAAAATTCACTTTATTTGCTAGAGTTATATATGTTTATCTACCTATACGTTGAAGTTTTGAGAACTTAACAATGATATTAGAAAATTTAGTTACTTCTGGGGATTTTAAAAATACCGCAGATACAGGATTGATTATGTCTAGCACCCGATGGCTAGTAGATCATTATAAAGCTAAAGAAAAATATCGTCTGCAAATGGTTGAAGATTTGAATTTACAACCTGGAAATATTGTTTTAGATGTAGGTACTGGACCTGGTTTATGGTCAAATCAGTTAGCAAAAAAAGTTGCTCCTCATGGACGGATTATTGGCATTGATTTATCTTTAGATGCTCTCAATTATGCTAAAAGTAATTTAGACAATTATGCTCATCAAGATATTATAGAATATGCCCAGGCAGATTTTTTTAATATGCCTTATGCTGATGAAACATTTGATTTTGTTTTTTGTGCTAATAGTCAGATGTATTTCACTGATGCTCAAAAAGAACAACTCTTAAAAGAGCAAAAACGAGTTTTGAAAATAGGTGGTAGAATCGCATCTAAAGAATATGATGGAGAAACCATTATTCTTTATCCAATTCCTACAGAATTGTGGTTCAAACTGAAAAATGCAGTCTGTCAGGTCTTATTTGAAAGAGCCGAAAAAGATTACTATGATGAATATGTAGCTCGTAAAGAGAGGACATTATTCTTCCAAATAGGATTAAAAGATATTGCTACTATAGCTTATCCTGTACAAATGTTTGCACCGTTATCATCCCATCAAAAAAACTATATTGCCCAAGAAAGTCAGTGGTTTATCAAAACAGGTTCTCCTTATTTAAGTAAGTCAGAAATTTTGCAACTTGAATCTTATTTTGATCCTAATTCCAGTGAATATATTCTTGATAAAGAAGATTTCTCTTATTTAATGGTGGAATTTATGTCAATTGGAACTAAGACTGCGTAGACAAATATAGCAGGGAATAGGGAATAGGTTTAAAAATCTAAATTATTTGGTGTTTGATCAATGCAAAAAATTATTCACTTTTTCTTAGTATTACTACTTTGCTGGTCTGTAAATGTTACAAATATTCATGCAAATCAAGTCACAAATGTACCAAATATTAAACTTACAAACAATGCTCAAACTTATTTTAATGCCAGAAAATTCATAGATGAGTATTTGCAAATTTGGAATGATCAAGAGGTAGATAAAGCTGATAATTATTACACGAAAGATGTAATCTATCGAGATATAGCATTAGATACAACCAACAAAGGTATTAAAGAACTAAAACAGTTCATGAGAGAGCAATTTCAATCTATACCTGATATGAAATTCAAAACTCTGAATGTAGTAGTAGAAAGTCCAGAAAAAATTGCTGTTGTCTGGTTAATGACAGGAAGCGAAAATGGTCAATCATTTGAGACTGAAGGAGTTTCTGTGATGGAATTAAAAGAAGGTAAAGTTTTCCAGAATACAGACTATTACCATTAATATACAGGTATCCGGTTTGATTATTGAAAATATACATAGGGTTTGCACCAAAAAGTCTTTCCGTGGAGGCGGGCAAAAGGTATTTTGGTGCAAGTCCTAATTATTCCGATTTTGCATATCCCATACCCTCATGAAGTAATCTACCTGCAAGAACTGCGGTCTGATCATTCAAGTCTCGATCTGGGTTTAATTCGACTACATCCATCCCTAGTAAATGCCAATGACCTTGCTGAATCAGGTTTAATACCTGTCGTGAACTCAAACCTCCAGGGACAGGATGGGAAACTCCAGGTGCAAAAGCAGGATCTAGTCCATCTAAGTCAATGGTGAGATAGACTGGTGCGCCCATGGGAATATGAGATAGGGATGGTAATTTTTCGCTTAATTCTCTAGCTGGGAAAAGATGCAAGCGATCGCTAAATTTATCTACTACCTCTTTTTGCACTCTATTCATAGTGCGAATCCCTATTTGGGTAATGGAGGCAATATGGTCATACTCTAATAACCGAGATGCTACACAAGCATGAGAATAGATACTGCCACCCATCTCTGGATAAATATCAGGGTGTGCATCAATTTGAACTATATGAATAGGTTGCCCTAATACATCTAAAGCTTTGCCAATGGGTATAGTTACCGCATGATCACCACCCGCAAAAAAAGGGATTTTTCCCGCCAGAAATAAAGATCGTGCCTTTTGATAATAACTTTCTACGGTCAAATCCCCACCATTCTCTGGCAACCAGTCCCCCAAATCAATCACAGTTTCGGCCAGATCCATCCCTGAATCTGTTGTACTGTTGTAACTATAGCCATCGTAAGCTTCACGAATTCTATTTGGTGCTTGAGCGCAACCTCGAAGGTAAGAAGATTGCTGATCATCTGGCAACCCTACAAACACTAATTTACTATTAATCTGACTTTCTGAATCAGTGGTAAAACAACCGGCGAAAGGAAGCTTTCGTTGAGAAATTTCCATGCTACAGCTATAAAATATCACTTACACAAAACACAAGGAAATTAGGGGTAATTCATGAATTACCCCTACTTTATGCCGAAATCAACAACTGTAAAGCTTTAGGGTTTAGCGTTCCAAATTTCCCGGGCAATTTTCTATTTTCCTTGCTCTTTTCGCATTAACCAGAGTACGCGGAATTTAGCGTTCATGGTTGGACTACCATCTTTGGGCGAAATTTTAGCCACAGATGTACCAATAATATAAGCAAAATTGCCCATAACTTTGATTTCGTCTGCGGTCAAAACTGCATCAATATTGACGGCGTTGGCCTGGTTGGCGAAAGCTTCACCAATATCCTTGGGTCCAACTTTATCCATTCCTCCGGGTGGTATCCAAACAGCATCTTTGGTGAACAGAGACATATAAGTATTTACGTCACCTGTTTTGAGATTCATAGCATAGGTTTTTTCAAAGAGCATTTTGATCTTATCTGCATCTTTGGTACCACCTTTGTAAGCAACAACTTTAGATTTGCCATGAGTTGATGCCAATGCTTGGTTGTTAGCTCCTATGATTAAACTAGCTTCTCCAAAAATTGATAGTGGGGTGATAATTGCTAACAGACCTAATTTTGTTACATTAGACCCCAAAAATTTGTTAACCATATATTTTTTTCCTCAATTGTCATGGCTAGACTTAATCCTTAAAAATGAGAAGATCCCGATGAGGGATCTGGAATTAGCTATTTTTTAGCCTCTAACAATGGCATCAACGCCATCCCAATAGGCTTCTAATACAGGGTTATTTCATTCTAGATTTAAGCAACGAATTTAGGTGTTTTCAGCCATTGTGAGATGGAATTCCTGAAGCCTAAAATGACGCATTGTCGTAAATACATAAAATGTCAGATTTTAGAATGAAACAGCCCTGGCTTCT
>JBJTUF010000170.1:0-5610 GCA_046080565.1 Cuspidothrix sp.
TTTCACAATAAGAACAATATTCACCAAGTTTCTCAATTAAGTCTCCTCGTGCATCTTTATAATCTTTGAAAACTTTTGTATTTTTACCTCTAACAACTGGTCTCATTTTTATAATCCTCTTGCTAAACGTTCCATTTTTAAGAAGGCTTGATAAGCTGGATCATCACTATATGGCATAGATAGTTCATCTAATCTATATTTTAATCTCTCAATCTCTTCTTCAGAAACATTTTCTGCTTGTTCTAAAACCTGGTAATACTCTTGAGCCGCTTCCATCATATTTTTCCATCTTTCACTTTGTTGTGGTAATTCTACTCCTTGGACATTTTCAACAATATCCTCAATGCTTTTTTTAACATATTCTCCATCTCTATCATCAAGATTTATGAGTTCATTGGCTTTTAAAGATTGAATAATAAATGGTGAATGGGTAGTTGCGAAAAATTGAATTTTGGGAAATGTTCTCTTTAAATCTTCAACTACTCGACGTTGCCATTTAGGATGTAGGTGTAAATCAATTTCATCAATTAAAACAATACCAGGTGTCAGTTTTGCTGCTTCGCTACCAAGTTGAGGATTTAAAACTGCTGCTCGATAGGCAATATCAGCAACCATAGTTAACATTGTCCGAAATCCATCACTTAACATTCTTAACGGCAATTCGATTTTATTATCAAAAGTTACCATAAGTTGATCTTCAAGAATATCATATTTTACTTCCTGACAATTTTCTATACAACTAATAATTACAGTTTTCACTGTATCTAATAAATTAATTACTTGTCCTCTTTGCAGCGAGGCTATTTCCATTGTTTTCAGCCATTCTAATATTGCTTTTAGGTTAGTCACTGGATTTAAACAATCAATATATCCTTGTAATCTAGACCCAGGTTTAATAGTTTTTATCTCATTTTCTGTTTCTGGCATCCATAAACGATTAGTTCCATAATAAGCAATCAAAGGTAAAATAATATCTTCTCCTTTGGTAACTTGATCAACAAGTTGTTTGAAAATGTACTCAGCATTGTTTGGAGAAAATCTTGGTTCGTTATCACTTAACATCTCGATATGCCAGGATGATTCATGATTATTAATCATACCTTGACAAGAAATTTTAAAAGGAAATTGACGTTCAAATGTTGGTATTTCACTCTTGTAATATTTAAGATGGCGAATATCATCTTGATCAATTTGATAATCTCGCGTCGGAATTTCTCGTACAAATAAAAGTACAAAACTTGTACCAGTGGATAGTGCCTTAAGAATTGCTGTTTTACCAGTGCCATTATCACCAATAAAAACGTTGAATTGATCGGAAAATTCAAATATTTTCTGCTCAAAGCATCGAAAATTCTGAAGTTCAAGTTGTCGTATTTTCATATTATTCCTTGTAAATGTTGTTTTATAAGGTGAGTTACTTAACAAAGTATTTTATCAACTAATGAATAATTTAACATATATAATAAATATTAATTGTGAATCACAATTTCAGCAAATAACATGGAAGAACTCTTAGAAATTAGACAACTCCTACAACAAGGAAAAATCAATGAAGCTTTATTGTTAGTGGATGAATTAGAAGAAATGAGCCTCAGTGATAAAATCAATAAAATTGATAGTTACGGCGTAATTCTCCTCATCCATTTAATCAAACAAAAAGCTGAAAAACGTTCTACCCGTTCTTGGGAACTTTCCATAGAAAATGCAGTACGGGAAATCAATAAAATTAACAAACGCCGCAAATCTGGAGGTGTTTACTTGAATCAAACAGAATTAATGGAAATTCTTCAACAAGGTTATCAAGTAGCACTGAAAAGAGCGGCGCTAGAAGCTTATGAGGGACGTTATGAAACAGACGAATTAGCAGCTATGGTTGAAGAACAAGAAATATTAACTCAGTCGCTAGAATTGATTCAAAAGTAGTCAAGATTCACAGATCCCCGACTTCTCAAAGAAGTCGGGGATCTAGATATATATATGCCTATGCTGTTACTTCTTCCTTCACTTCCTGCTGTAAGGCTGAAAACAATCTGTTCAGTGCATTCACATAAGCCTGAGCCGATGCCACAATAATATCTGTATTGGCTGCGTGACCTGAAAATACACGGGATTCATGGCGTAGGCGAATTGTTACTTCTCCTAAAGCGTCAATTCCTCCGGTGACAGATTGCACAGAAAACTCAATCAACTCATTTGGTACATTTACTACTCGATTAATAGCTTTATATACTGCATCTACCGGGCCTGTACCAATGGCTGCGTCCGTTAATTCTTGGCCGTCAGGAGTGCGTAATGTTACTGTAGCCGTCGGTTGAGCGTTACTACCACAGGAAACTTGTACCAACTCCACTCGGAATAAATCTGGTGCTTGTTGAATTTCATCGTTAACAATAGCCTCTAAATCCCAATCAGAAATTTCTTTCTTTTTATCGGCTACTTCTTTGAATTTGACGAAGGCTTTATTCAATTCGGTTTCTGACAGTTCAAAGCCCAATTCTTTCAAGCGGGTACGGAAAGCATTTCTGCCAGAATGTTTACCCAATACTATTTGATTGTCGGATAAACCAATTAATTGGGCATCCATAATCTCATAAGTGAGTTTGTTTTTCAACACTCCATCTTGATGAATTCCAGATTCATGGGCAAAGGCATTTGCACCGACAATGGCTTTATTCGGTTGCACTAACATTCCTGTTAAATTGGAAACCAAACGGGAGGTTTTATAGATTTGTTTGGTGTCAATATTGGTGAGTGATGCTTCGGAATTTTCAGCCCGTCCTAAGAAGGGATTAAAATATTGTCTGCGGACGTGCAAGGCCATGACTAATTCTTCTAAAGCGGCATTTCCGGCTCTTTCCCCAATGCCATTGATGGTACATTCTAGTTGCCGAGCGCCGTTTTTCACAGCTTCTAAAAAGTTGGCAACTGCTAAACCTAAATCATTATGGCCATGAACGGAAATAATGGCTTTGTCAATGTTGGGGACATTTTCGGTAATGCCTTTGATGATTGCGCCAAATTCGCTGGGTGTGGTGTATCCTACGGTATCAGGAATGTTAACAGTTGTTGCTCCGGCTGCGATCGCTCTTTCCAAAACCTCATACAAAAATTCTGGATCAGATCGTCCCGCATCTTCAGGAGAAAATTCTACATCATCGGTGAGGCTTTTGGCATAGGCTACCATTTCTTCAGCGATCGCAATCACTTCTGGTCTAGTCTTTTTTAACTTATATTCCAGGTGAATATCTGATGTAGCAATAAAGGTATGAATTCTGCCTTTTGCTGCTGGTTTAATGGCCTCGGCTGCTGCTTTAATATCATCATGTCTAGCTCTGGCCAAACTACAAATCACTGGGCCATTTTCTGTTCCCACCGTTTGGGCAATTTTGCTTACTGCTTCAAAATCACCAGGACTAGCAAAAGCAAAACCAGCCTCAATAATATCTACTCCTAAACGTGCTAGTTGTTTGGCAATAACTAGCTTTTCGTCTATGTTGAGTGTTGCTCCTGGACACTGTTCTCCATCTCGCAATGTGGTGTCAAAGATGATAATTCTATCGGCTTGTTTGCTCATGAGCTTAACCTCGGTTAGTTAGGAGAGTGGACTGCATAAAAGAAAATAGAGAATTAGAATTAATCAAATATGATTTGATTTGTCAGTCCTATAGGAATATATTCTCATCACTGACTACTAATTCCTCAATTCTTTTTTGATAAAATCACTTGAACCGTCAACTTTAGTTTTTAACTTGGAGATTTGTAAATAAATACTAAGGTTATTAACCGTCAGTTTTTTCTATTCTGTCTCTTATATCGTTCAAGTCTATATATCTATCAGTAGCATTACGTAGCTCTCTAGCAATCATCCCTTCTGTTGATACTACTGTAATATGCGTATTTTTGGAGCGCAAGAGTTCAATAGCTCTTTCAAAATCACCATCCCCACTGAATAATACAACTCTGTCATATTGATCTACTGTATTAAACATATCAACGACAATTTCAATATCTAAGTTCGCTTTTTGCGAGTAGCGACCAGAGGCATCATCATAATATTCTTTGAGGATTTTGGTGCGGACTGTATATCCTAAACTGATGAGAGCATCGCGAAAACCTCTTTGATCTTGTGGGTCTTTTAATCCAGTATACCAGAAGGCATTGATTAATGTAGTTTCTGACTGTTCGTATTTAAAGTATTCTAAAACGCGACGGGGATCAAAAAACCAACCATTTTTTTGTTGAGCATAGAACATATTGTTTCCGTCTACAAAAATAGACAGACGATTCATTGGAGAACCCATAAAAATTTACACCTAATAATAGATAAGAATGATGAGAGGGAAGAATAGATTATAGCAATTATCTAGTGGTAATTTCGCTAATATCTTTAAGTTACATAATTATGTATAGCTATGATCTTACCTCTTTTAAACCAAAATTTTGAACCAAATATCCAAGTCGAGATCGAAATTATTTAACTGTTTTCACCTCCTTCACTTATAAGGATGTTTACTGATCAAAATCTACCCAAAAAATTGACATACAAGCAGGAATGGGATCTAGATAATATACGATTTTACTCCTCAAAAGGTATAATATAGGGTTTGTGGTAGAGGATAGGCTAACTTCCAACAATAGATTTTTACATCAACTTTAGGGATAACTAGAAACAATTATCCATCTTCAAGGACGTAGATATGTCCATTCAGGATACGGATCTAGGATATCCTAAATGAACCACTAATATTTGCACAATACTCTATGACACCAGTTTTAATAAGTTGATGATAGATATATAAATTTTTATTACAATTGCCTTTGTCGGGTATGACACAGGCAGACTCAGTTACATAGTAGTGTAGATGTATCTAGAGCAAGTTCTTCTCCAGGAAATATACTGATACATCTGGTCTGAAAATTACACAAGAGTGGATTAGGGGATAAAATAGTCATTTAAGTCTTAAATTTGTAGTTTTTTGTAGTGGAACTGGTTTCTGAATCAATAAAAGTGCTGTACTTAAACTAATCAGTAACATAATATGGGACAACAGCCTATATCTAGCTTAACTAAAAAATCGGCTTCTGATGGTAAATCAGGAAAGCGGTCTCACAAACGATTAGGCTTAAATCATTTGGTTAGTGGTACTTCTGCCTTGATAGCAGCATTACTGAGCTTTGCTGGCGGTGCTGGGGTGGAATGGATGGAAAATCAAGTGGTAACAACTTGGTTTCAACTTCGTGGATCAATCCACCCCCCAGAAGATATTGTAATTTTAGCCATTGATAATCAGTCACTCAGCAATCCTGAACAGTCCCATAAATCAGATCCTCAAAAGTATGCTTACTTAGAACCGTTGGTATCTTTCCCTTACAAGCGTGAAGCTTATGGGACTGTGATTACTAAGTTAATGCAAGCTGGAGCGAAATCAGTAGCATTAGATATAATTTTTGATACACCCAGTGTTTATGGTCTACGGTGTACACACATCCTTACCCAGAGAGAGTTTCCAGCCCTGAAAGAAGGATTCAAACCTCTGTAGCCCACAAACTAAAGTAGAAATTCCGGGAGGTTTTTGAGAGCGATAGCCAGACCAACCACCAAGTCGAGCA
>JBJTUF010000171.1:0-7414 GCA_046080565.1 Cuspidothrix sp.
CCCAATAGCTGCGAATCTTTTGAGCAAAAGTATCAGCAGTAGCTGTGAATGAAGCAATATAATAACGAGTTTCGGTTTCAACTTCTATGAAATTTTGCTTGATAATTTGACGTTCAGACTGGACTCGAATTACTGTCTCTATTTTATCCTCTTTTTTAGAATGAAATAGCCCTGGGTTCAGTATAAGTATAAATTTCTGGGTTGAGTACAAATAAATTCTTATATTTTAATGCTAATTCAATGTCTTTCTCTAGAATTTGATTATCTTCTTTAATCATGGCATGAGCTAAAATCACCACGTTTTGTCCATGAAAAAAATAGAGGATTCTATACTGTACTTTAACGTGCTTTGCTCTTAACTCATAAATCCCATTTCTCAAAAAATCTGCTGCTGGTCTTCTTAATTCAAAACCATACTCAGCTAATTGTTCAATTCTCGAAATACAGTTTGCATATCCTTTGCGATCTTGTGTGAGTAATATTTTTAGCCAATTTCAAACAGGAACTTCCCTTCTATCGTACTGAAAGAAAATGATTTGCGTTTCTGGCATTGTTGAGGATGGATTTACGCTTATTATTAATAATATCGCAAAAATGCGATTAATACTAAGCTATTGTGCATTTAATTTGTATAAGTATAACAGGCAAGATGCCTGTTCCACAAGAGTTAAGAATATTAGTATTATACAATTTAGCTGCGTAACAGCTTATTACTCTATTAACTTTTCTTCTTTTTGCGTCTCTGCGTGAAAAACTCTTATATCAGTCCCTTGGGATTTTAAATAAAAAAAGCAAAAATCCTGAACACTGTCAATACTAATGGCTGAAATGACGAAAGTTCGTTAAATAATTAAGAATATTATCAATAATGTTGAGAATAGAGGGGGGTTTATTGACACAAAACTTTTTTAGAGATTGAGAATAAAACGCAGATAAACGCAGATGAAAATTACAGTTATTCATTCTCTGTGTCCTCTGCGTCTCTGCGGTTCAATAAAAAAGGGTGGGTTTAAAATTTCCACCCCTACAGATTAGCGTTTAGCTAATTTCTTCGCCATTTTGCGTAGACGAATTGATTGAGGTGTAACTTCTACCAATTCATCTGGTCCAATGTACTCCAATGCACGTTCTAAACTCATATCTACAGGCGCTTGCAACTGTACGAGTTCATCTCCACCCGAAGCACGGTGGTTGGTTAGCTGTTTGGTTTTACAAACGTTCAATTCCAGGTCTTGGGGACGGTTGTGTTCACCAACAATCATACCTTTATAAACCTTAGTTCCAGGAGTGATGAAGAATGCACCTCTATCTTCAGCGTTTTTCATAGCATAGAAGGTAGATACGCCTTCTTCAAAGGATATGAGAACACCTTTGTTACGAGCTTCTATTTCTCCACAGAGTGAACGATAGTCGAGGAAGCTGTGGTTCATGATGCCTTCACCACGGGTCATCCGCATAAATTCACCCCGGAAACCAATCAAGCCACGGGCAGGAATGACAAACTCTAATTGTGTGCGATCGCCAGCACCAGGTTGCATATCTTGCATTTCGCCTTTGCGTTGTCCGAGGCGTTCAATACAGCTACCAACGGAGTCTGCGGGAACGTCTAAAACTAGCAATTCGTAAGGTTCGCAAGGTTGGCCGTTAACTGTGCGGTAAATTACTTGTGGTTGGGAAACTTGGAATTCGTACCCTTCCCGACGCATGGTTTCAATTAAGATCCCTAAGTGTAATTCACCCCGACCGGAAACTAGAAATTTGTCGGGGGAATCTGTTTCTTCTACCCGTAAAGCTACGTTGGTTTCTAATTCTCTAAACAAGCGATCGCGCACTTGGCGAGATGTTACCAATTTACCTTCTTGACCAGCAAAAGGTGAATCATTCACCCAGAAGGTCATCTGTAAAGTTGGTTCATCCACCTTAATTAGTGGTAATGCTTGGAGTTCGTTAGGATCGGTAATGGTTTCACCAATATAGGCATCTGCAAAACCAGCCACAGCCACAATATAACCGGCAGAAGCTTCTTCCATTTCTACCCGTTTCAAGCCTTCAAATCCCATTAACTTGGAAATTTTCGACTTGACAATAGTTCCATCTTCTGTAATTAAAGCTGCTTGTTGTCCAGCGCGGATTGTACCGTTATGGATTCTACCAATAACAATCCGTCCCAGATATTCAGAATAATCCAGAGTTGTAACTTGCAATTGCAGTGGTTTGTTAGGATCTCCCACTGGTGAAGGTACATGACGCAAAATAGCATCAAATAAAGGCTGCATATCTACTGGTTCAGCTTCTAAGCTTTCTTTAGCATAACCTGCCATGCCTGAAGCGAACAAATAGGGGAAATCGCACTGATCGTCATCTGCACCTAATTCCAAAAACAGATCCAATACCTTATCCACGGCAATGTGAGGATCTGCTTTAGCTCGGTCAATTTTATTGATGACAACGATAGGACGCAAACCTTTTTCTAAGGCTTTTTTGAGTACAAAGCGGGTTTGGGGCATTGGGCCTTCGTTGGCATCAACAATGAGTAGACATCCATCCACCATTCCTAATACCCGTTCAACTTCTCCACCGAAGTCAGCGTGTCCGGGAGTATCAACAATATTGATCAGGGTTTCTTTATATTTAACCGCCGTATTTTTGGAAAGAATTGTAATCCCACGTTCCCTTTCCAACGTGTTGGAGTCCATGACGCAATCCGGAACGTCTTCGCCTTCGCGGAAAATGCCGGACTGTTTGAGGAGAGCATCAACCAGGGTGGTTTTACCGTGGTCAACGTGGGCGATAATGGCGACGTTACGAATTGGGAGCGTCATAGAGGGTTTCGGTGAGCTTTAGTGTTTTTAGATTAATAAGCTAAATGTTCGCTTGTTTTAACAGACGTGGGGATGATTTGCCATATCTGTAACGAACCTTTAATAATTCTAGCGTAATTGTCACAAATATTGTTATTTTGACAATAAATAGCAAAACTATTTTTACAATATAAGATTGCAAGCTTTTGGTAAGGCGAGTATAGTTACAGGTTAAAGGTGACAGTTGACAAATAAGAGCAACAGCAAATTACGCTTTCTTCCGCAAATATGCGATTAATTTGGACGAAGTGGAATACTTAGCATATCTGTTGAGACTGGTAATTGGGAAAAAATAATTATTAACCAAAAACTTATATCGTAAGTGATTGCCCGGAGTTGATATTGCTATAGTCAGGGTGATTAGGACATGATTAATCCTTCAAACCTAATCATAGCAATGTTTTTACTATTACCTCTTGCCTTATGCTATATAATATCAATTTTGTATAAAAATACACACGAAAATCCTATTAGTTCCTCCTTGCAAAGAGTGATCGCAACGCCGGGAGGTCGTAAATGTATATAGCTTTACGTAAAATTGGTATAAGTTGAGAGAATATTATTTTACTTACAACCGGGGAAGTGTTCATTTAACTTCATTTTTGTGATGATAATCACATTTAACTAGAGGGTTAGATCACTAATAAGTGAACCTGATATCACAAATAAATAAAATTAATGTCACATTTTTATATAGATAAAAATCATCTTCTAGCAGTACATTTATCACTAAAAATTTAGGTAGCAACACTTAATATAAACTATATAAAGATTTGAGGATATAAAAAATGAAATCTGACACAATCACTATTAATAATTCTACTTCTAAAGTCCAACAATTGTCTATTAATAAACCACAACCTAAAAAACATCAATTGTCTATGATTTGGGTAGAAGATGCCAATGGTAAATTAATTGCAGAATGGACTTTACAGGATTAAAATTGGATATTTCACATCAGTATATGATCAAGAAGATACCTTGAGTGTAAATTTTCCTAGACTGATAACTAAATACTGACAATAAAAGTTGGTTATTGATCTCAAAATTGATCATAAATTATTCCTCTTTAGTTGCTTTGAGATTTTTAGCAGATTTTCTTATAAAATTATTAAGAGAAGATTTCATTAATTGCAAAAGAGGAACTTATGGCTATTAAAAAAGGAAATATGGTGCGGGCAGTGCGGGAAAAGTTGGAAAATAGTCTAGAAGCTCAATCTAGTGATTCTCGTTTTCCCGCTTATTTATTTGATAGTCAGGGGGAAGTTGTAGATATTAAGGGTGACTATGCTTTAGTGAAGTTTGGCAAAGTACCTACACCTAATATTTGGTTAAAGCTGGAACAGTTGGAAGAGTTTGTCTAACTAAGATACGTTATGGGTTGATTGTATCGCCAAAGTCAGCATTAGGGTGGGTTATGTTGTTACTGACCCACCGTAGGATGATTGAAGGATAAAAAGCATCAAAAATTATGTCTTATTCTCCATCTTCCTCAGTTATTTGTCATCTCTAAAACTTGTTTCAAAAGCATTCCTGTCCAATCAATATCTGGTACTGTTGTCTGTTTTCCTAAGGTTAATCTAATTCCACACAAAGCGGCTTTTCGAGAATATCCCATAGCTAATAGAATAGGACTAGGGTTCAATGTGCCGCTATTGCAAGCAGCACCAGCACTAATACCAATTCCCGCTAAATTTAACTGACGGACTAAAGTTTTACCAGTGATTTTTTCGCCGTCGGCAAATTCTAAATAAAAACTGAGATGATGGGGCAACCGGTGAATTCTATCACCTGTGGGAATTAAACCAGGAACATCTGCTAAAATTGCGAAAAGGCGATCGCGTAACCCAATTAATCTTAACCTTTCCGTCTCTAATTCCTGTCCTGCTAACTCCGCAGCTACTCCAAACCCAGCAATAGCAGGGGTTGCTTGTGTTCCTGAACGCAGTCCGGACTCCTGTCCTCCTCCACCCAGCAATGGTGTTAACTTTACTCCTGGACGCACATATAACGCCCCTGCACCCAAACCACCATATAATTTATGACTAGATAAACTCAATAAATCTACAGGTAACGTCTGCACATCTATAGGTAAACGTCCAGCTACTTGTACTGCGTCAGTATGAAATAAAGCACCATGTATTTGAGCAATTTTCCCTAGTTCAGCAATGGGTTGGATAGTTCCCACTTCACTTTGTCCATAAATCACAGATACCAATACCGTGTTATGTCGCAAAGCTGCTTTTAAATCTTCGGGGTAGACTCTTCCTTCATGATTTACACCTAAACGGGTAACTTCCCAACCCCAACTTTCTAACATTTTCGCCGGTTGAGAAATGGCGGAATGTTCTACACTAGAAATGATAATATGTTGAGGAACTTGATAACATCGCGCTACCCCAATCATCGCTAAATTATCAGCTTCCGTTCCCCCAGAAGTAAAAATAATTGCTTCAGGGACAGCATTAATTAAACCTGCAACTTGGATTCTGGCAGTTTCCATAACCAATGCGGCGCGGTTGCCCCATTCATGTAAACTGGAAGGATTACCCCATTGTTGAGTTAAGATTGTTTGGATAATTGCGATCGCTTCTGGACGAGTAGGAGTAGTTGCACCGTAATCTAGATATACTTGCATAAAAATTAATAATTAAGTGAACAAATATTTACTTTTCTACATAATTTAATAAGCCACATTTTAGAAATAATAGTTTATGTATAACCTTTATCTAAGTTTATCAGATTCCCGTGTCTATTTTCTCACAAATTCGCTATTTTCCCTATATCTTTTTGTTACTATTGAGCCTGAGTGGTTGTGAACAAGTGCAATCATCAAAGCAGAGTTTAGCACCATTACCCCAAGATATTTTAATTGAAGTTTATTTCAATAATTCCCAATCTGCAAAATATCAAGAAACCTATCGTCAGCAAACCCGTTTAGGAGATGATTTAGAAAAGCAGATTATTGATACCATTTCCCGAGCTAAATCTTCTGTAGATGTCGCTGTACAAGAATTGCGTTTACCCAAAATTGCCCAAATATTAGCAGCAAAACAAAAAGCTGGGGTTAAGGTGAGGTTAATTTTAGAAAATAATTATTCTCGTCCTTGGAGTAGCTTTACTTCAGCAGAAATAGCCAAATTAGAAAAAAGAGAACGGGAACGATATCAAGAACATCGTAAATTTATGGATATTAATGAAGATAACCAAATCACATCTGAGGAAATTAGTCAACGGGATGCCTTAGCAATTATTCAAAATGCCAAAATTCCTTGGATAGATGATACTGCTGATGGTTCAAAAGGTAGTAGTTTAATGCACCATAAATTTGTGGTAGTTGATAATCGCTTTGTGATTATTACTTCCGCTAATTTTACCTTTAGTGATACATCAGGTGATATTAGTAATCTTAGCACTTCAGGTAATACCAATAATTTATTAAAAATAGATAGTTCTGAATTAGCAAAATTACTCACAGAAGAATTTAATATCATGTGGGGTGACGGAGTAAGAGGAAAAACAGATAGTAAATTTGGAATAAAAAAACCTGTTCGTAAACCTCAAACAATTACATTAGGTGATAGTAAAATTACAATTCATTTTTCTCCTACATCTTCTACTGAAATTTGGAGTAATTCTAGTAATGGGTTAATTGCTAAAACCTTATCTAAAACTACAAAAACAGTAGATTTAGCATTATTTGTATTTTCTGATCAACAACTTGCGAATATTCTGGAACAAAGTCATGATCAAAATGTAAAAATTCGGGCTTTAATTGAACCACAATTTGCCTATCGCCCCTACAGCGAAGCTTTAGATACGATGGGATTTGCATTAAGTGATAATTGTAAATATGAAATAGATAACCGGCCTTGGAAAAATCCTATTTCTACCTTTGGAGTTCCGATTTTAGCTAAGGGTGATTTATTGCATCATAAATTTGCAGTCATAGATAACCAAACTGTAATAACAGGTTCACATAATTGGTCAGAAGCAGCAAATAATAGCAATGATGAAACATTAATAGTAATTGAAAACGCTACCATAGCAGCACATTATCAACGGGAATTTAATCGCCTTTATGGTAAAGTTAAACTAGGTTTACCAGCAAATGTTAAAGCTAAAATTGATGCGGAAGTTAAAAAATGTCCGCAAATTAAACAACCATCATCTTTAGTAAATCCAATTACTACTAAAATCAATCTCAATACCGCAACTCAAGCAGAACTAGAAACTCTTCCTGGTGTGGGGGAAAAATTAGCACAAAAGATAATTATCGCTCGTCAACAGCAAAAGTTTACTTCTTTACAAGATGTTGATAAAATACCAGGAATTAGTGATAAAATTTTAGTCAAATGGGAAGGAAAGATAATATTTTAAATGCAGATAACACAGATAGTTCCTAGTATTTCTACCAGGGTTAGCGCATCTCAAACCCTATTGACAAGGGGATTTATTAGATATGTGGGAGGATGTTCAAGTGACACAACTCAAGGTAGCTTAAGAGAGAACCCATTTAGCCGCTGTATCTAAGTAATGTCAACAGGATTTAA
>JBJTUF010000172.1:0-2730 GCA_046080565.1 Cuspidothrix sp.
TACGTCTTTTTTACCTGATTTGATTAGTGAACTTGATTATTTAGTGAAGTTTACACAACAAAATCTTATCTTTATTTCTGCTTGACTACCTACTCAATTCTCCTCAAAGTTTTTTTCGACTTTTTCAGCAAACCCTAGTTAGTCAATTGTTGCCAGTCCAGCAGCCATTCAGCATAACTCCTCCTAGTTGGTAGATTTTTTCCGATGTCATAAAATACACCCAGGCGAACCCTAAAGATGAACCATTTAGATTATAGACCTCTATATAATGACGATTATAGAGGTTTTTTGATTGTCTTCGATTTGCTTGGTAATCTTCTAAATCATCTAATGTCCTTAAATAGCTAGAGTCAGGAAAAGTTAATAAATAACCTTCTACTTTCCCTTCTCCTGGTGTCATTGCAGGATAACCCATTGGTAAGGCATAGATTTTTCCATTGACTATAGCTTTTTGTACTTCTACAACTTTACCAGCACAGTATTTTTGATAATTCCCTTCACCTGGTTTGAGAGTTCCGTACACAAAAATATTCATCATTTATTATTTAATAGGACTTAGGCATTTTAGGGAAATGTAGGGGTTTGATATTGCTTTCTTACGTCGCAATGACAGTATTTGAAGTAGGTTTTGCGTAAGTCCAGTTTAACTTCCCGTAGTTGCCGAAATATCAATTAACCAGCGTACAGTTTGCGGAAAATTAATCACAATTAACAACACAATAAACTGTATAACCATAAACGGAATTGCACTTTTATGAATATCAAATGTACTTAATTCTTTAGGGGCAACACTTTGTAAATAGAACAAAGAAAACCCTACAGGTGGAGAAATAAACGCCGTTTGTAAATTAATAGCCATGACCACACCATACCATACCATATCAATATTTAAAGCTTGAGCAGCAGGCACAAACAAAGGCATAGCAATAAAGCAAATTTCAATAAATTCTAGAAAAACCCCTAGAACAAAAATTGCTAAATTACTAACAACTATAAATCCCCAATATCCTCCAGGTAAACCTGTTAATAAATTAGTAATTAAAGTTTTGCCTCCTAAAGCATCAAACACCAAACTAAACATGGAAGAACAGAATAAAATCATCACCACTAAAGCTGTAATTACTGCTGTAGAATGGGCAGCATCACGAATTAGTTGGGGTGTTAAACGTTTATTAAAAGCAGCCAGAATACAAGCCCCAACTGCACCAACTGCACCCGCTTCTGTGGGAGTAGCCACACCAAAGAATATACTCCCTAATACTGCAAAAATTAATAAAATAGGTGGGACAACTGCTTTGAAAACTTGTTTAACTAATTTACTACCTTGAGGAATTTCTACGTCATCGGGGATAAGTGGTACTTTTTCCGGTTGAAAAAAAGCTAATCCTAAAATATAGAGAATATAAGAACCAGATAACATTAACCCAGGAATTAATGCCCCTAAAAATAAATCTCCAACGGAAACACCAATTTGATCACTCAGAATTACTAATACTAAACTGGGAGGAATTAATTGAGCTAAAGTTCCTGAAGCAACTATTACACCAGCCGCTAATTTTTTATCATAGCCGTAGCGGATCATTACAGGTAATGATAGCATCCCCATAACAATAACTGTAGCGGCAACGACTCCAGTTGTGGCGGCTAAAACAGTTCCTACTAAGACAACTGCTAAAGCTAATCCTCCGCGCACACGACTTAAAATAATACCAATAGTTTCTAATAATTCTTCGGCTAATCCTGATTTTTCTAAAACCGCACCGAGAAAGACAAAAAACGGAATGGCTAATAGAGTGAAATTCGACATTGTGCCGAACCAACTATTAGGTAATAATAGTAAACGTGCAGGATTAAATGCTCCAACTGTTGTACCAATTAGTCCAAAAATAATCGCTGCTCCAGCAAAGGAAAAAGCGACAGGATAGCCACTCATTAAAATAAAGAAAAAGCCAACAAACATTAAAATAGCTAACCATTCAAAACCCATATTTTCACCTATTCAATATTAATATTTTCTGAAGTTTCTAAGCGAATTTGCTCGGACACTTGTTGATAGCCTAATAATACTGCTAAATATTTAATTGCTTGAGAAATACTCTGTAAAAGCAATAATAATAATGCTACAGGAACCATAGTTTTAATCGGTGCGCGAGGTAAACCATTGGCATCAGAAGATATTTCCCAAGCTCCCCAACTACCATCACTTAATCTGCCCCAAGATTGTAAAACAGGATTAAATAATACCCAAATACCAATCAAACAAAAGGGAATTAAAAACAAAATTGTTCCTAAAAAATCAACTAGGGCGCGTTGTTTTTCATTAAAATTGGCATAGAAAAAGTCAACACGGACATTTTCTCCATGACGTAAAATATAAACAAAGCCTAATAAGAACGTTAGAGAAAAGAGATACCATTGCAGTTCTAATAAGGCATTAGAAGACAATTGTACGCCAATGAAGCGCCCCAGATAACGAGCAACAACATTAAAGAAGCCGACTCCAATAGTGAGTAAAACTAACCAATTGGATAACCATCCCAATTTATCAGCAAGTTTGTCAATCAAGTTGGAAAATTTTAATAGTTTGGTGATTACAGAAAATCTTTTTGAGTTAGGCATACAACATAATAAATTAAAGGTAAAAGTATGGGCATCAATTCTAGAAGGCTCTTTAATAATAATCGAGGCAGAGCATCTTTAGAGCATTCCCAGTCAGAGACTGGGAACGAG
>JBJTUF010000173.1:0-7213 GCA_046080565.1 Cuspidothrix sp.
AATTTCAAATTTTGGTTCTTTTACTGCTACCGAGTCGAAGCGATAACTAGCCGCATTTGCTGGAGGATTTGCCAATAACTCAAACAGTAGGGTTGGGTATTTTTGAAATAAATAATAAAAAATAGAGTCACGGCGCATATACAGCAGTTTCGAGGTTTATGAGGTACAGTAGCAGCAATTTGTAAACCAGTTTTTGAGATGTTGAGGATTAATTAATTCAAGTGCTATTTTAATGAGACCATCAACTGCTGATGCAGTCTTGGGAGAAAATTGTTTGAGGAAAGCTTTTAATTGTGACCACCAATGTTCAATGGGGTTAAACTCAGGAGAATAAGGAGACAGGTACAAAACACTTGCACCCACAGATTCAATTAGGGGTTTAATTTCTGCGACTTGATGTGCAGGAAGATTATCCATTACAACAACTGCACCAGTCCATAATTGTGGCAGCAAAAAATGTTCAATGAAAACTTGATAGGCATTTCCATCCATTGAGCCATTTAAAGTCATGACGGACAAAACTTTCTTTAAGCTAATTGCACCGATGACACTTACTTTCGCCCCTCGATAATATGGTTTAAAATCATACACCTTACTACCGCGCTCGCTCCTGGCATGAGTCCGAGTCAAACCCAGTAAAACACCCATTTCATCAATAAATACAAGGTTTTCTGGATCTAAGTAGGTGAACAGAAAAAATTAAAGGTATGTGAAGAAAAGTAAAATCGCTCAAAGGTTCTTTACTATTGCCTCTTGCCTCTTGCCTCTTGCCTTTTGCCTTGCCATAACGATAATTTTTAATGCCAACCTACTTATGTTTTTTACTTTCTCCCAATATTCTATTCTCAACTTCTGGACTCTTTCTGTTTTGCCCTCATTTACCTCGAAACTGCTGTATCAGTAGAAATTTTGTCAGGATTCAAGTTAGAGAGTTAAGCAAGAAAAGCATTATACGATACCTATGGTAAATGATCTACACGGACGTTCATCCCTACTTTTTCAATAACCAAGCTAAGGCTGCTCCGGCTGTTTCTGCTAAGATGCTGATGAGACGATAAAGAGCGATCGCACTAATCACTACAGCCGCCGGAAGATGATATTGTAATAATAATATAGCTGTAGTTTCAAACACACCCAAACCACCAGGCGCACCAGGAACAACTAACCCTAATACCCAAGCACAACTAAAAGTCCCCACTAATAAGGGTATTTGCTGCCAACTTAAAGCATTTACAGCCAACATAGTTAAAATAAATCCAGAAGTACGTAACCCTAAAAAAACTAATTCTCCTAACAACGGTTTTACCGGATAGTGTTTAATTATAAAAACATCAATTAATTGATTTTCTCCATGAGATTTTTTATTTTTCCACCGATCCAAAAGTTGCATGACTGGGTTTAAACATCGGGGATCAAGAACACCTAAAACAATTATTAAAGCTAAAAATTGCAGAATAACTACATTAAAATTCAGCTTATTAACAATAAGTTGACTACCAAATATAACAATAATTATTAAACCTGCCGCTAACATTAATAATGGTTCTAATAAAACGCTTAAAGTAGCAATATTATTAGGAATATTAGCATTTTTAGCTGCCATAATTCGCCCGTAATAATGCCAGACATTCCCAGGTAAATATTTAGCAATATTCGTTTTTAAATAAACTTGAATAAATTCAATATCAGATACAGATTGATTTAACTCCCTGAGTACCCAAGTCCAAACCCAACCAGCCCAAATATGAGCCAATAAAGTTACGATTGTAGCAGTTGTTAATATCAGCCATCCGGTAATATTAATCCGAATAGCACTAACTCCTAGCCAATTATCTTTTAACGATTTTAGCAAAAAAAACAGCGTTCCACCTAAAATTAACCACCGGATAATTTTCTTCATTTTTTATTTGTGAATATTGTCAATATTCAAATCATATTTAGATCCCCGACTTCTCAAAGAAGTCAGGGATATTGTTAACTGTGAGATTGTAAATACCAGCTTTCTAGCGCTAATCTGTGAATTTCTCGCCAAGGAACATTATTTTTCCGGGCTAATTCTGCACAATCTTCATATTCTGGTTGTACATTAGTAATTATCTTTTCTGTAGCTGTTACCGTCCAGGCAAATTTTACCGCTACTCGACCATAAATAGTTTCTACTTTGTCCATTTCCCGTTGTAGAATTGATCGTTGTTGAGTAGTCCGACGAATGCCTAAAGTGCTAGTTTCTCGAAATAACACCGCTTCACAACTAGCTAACTGTTCAGGATGACAAATTACAGTTAATAAAATACCAGTGCGAGATTTTTTCATCCCTATCGGTTGGGTAAATACATCTACCGCCCCCGCAGCAAATAAAGCCTCAAATACATAACCAAATACTTGGGGATTTAAGTCATCTATTTGAGTTTCCAGAACAGTAATTGTTTCTAAATTGGGAGAATATTCTCCTAAATCAGAGTTATCAGTCTGTAAAGATTCGCTTTCTCCTAGCCACAACCGTAGTATATTGGGAATGGGTAAATCTAGAGAACCTGCCCCTAATCCTACCTGTTTAATAGTCATTGGTGGCGGTGAACCAAAATCTTTAACTAAAGTAGTGGCGATCGCCGCCCCCGTTGGTGTTACTAATTCCTTATCAATACCATTACTATAAACAGGACAACCCCGCATTTCCCACAACTTTAATACCGCCGATACTGGTACAGCCATTCTTCCATGGGCAGCATGAACAGTACCACCACCAGTGGGAAATGCAGAACAGTATAGCAAAGGCAACCCTGAGCGATCGCTATCAATACCCAACCAATCCAACCCTAAACAACTACCCACAATATCCACAATCGCATCCACAGCACCCACCTCATGGAAATGAACTTTTTCCGGTGCGATGCCATGAACAGCCCCCTCAGCCACCGCCAACTGTCGGAAAACAGCTAAACTCCAAGCTTCCGCCCGTTTTGGCAAATTCCCTTTGAGAATCATCGCCTCTATTTCTGGCAAATGACGGCCATGGTGATGATCATGTTCATGATGATGGTGATGGTGATGTTCAACCAAATCTACATGAACCTTAGTCGCTTGTTGCGTTTGACGATGGACAAATTCTGTTCGCAATCGGTATTCTTTCTCAATTCCCAAACCATTGAGTTTTTCTGTCAAATATTCTATAGGCACGCCCAGACTAACTAGCGCCCCTAGACACATATCACCAGAAATTCCTGTTGGACATTGAAGATAAGCGATTTTATTCATAAATTTATTTGTTAATTGTCAGTTGTCCGTTGTCAGTTGTCAGTTGTCGGTTGTCAGTTGTTCGTTGTAATTACCCAATTACCAATTACCAATTACCAATTACCCATTACCCATTACCAATCACCAATAATCATTATGGCCAAAATTTTCACAATTCATCCTGATAATCCTCAAAGCCGCCGAATAGAGGAAGTAAAGTCAGCGCTCTTAGGTGGCGCTATCATGCTCTACCCTACTGATACAGTGTATGCAATTGGTTGTGATTTGAATGCCAAATCAGCAGTAGAAAGAGTCCGGCAAATCAAGCAGTTAGCAAACGATAAACCTCTGACATTTTTATGTCCCTCACTTTCCAATGTGGCGACTTATGCCTTCGTAAGTGATACAGCCTATCGGATAATGAAGCGGTTAATACCAGGACCCTACACATTTCTGCTTCCTGCTACCAAATTAGTACCGCGACTGGTGCAAAATCCCAAACGCAAAACCACAGGTATTCGAGTCCCCAATCATAACGTTTGCTTGGCCTTACTCGAAGCGTTAGGAAACCCGATTATTTCCACTTCCGCCCATGTCAGAGTCAATGACGAAGATGAAGAAATAGTTGAGGACGGACAACAACCAATGTTTTCGCAAGTAGATTTATATGACCATTTTGACAAATTAGTAGATATCATCATTGACACCTCGGAAGAACCTACATATCAAGTGTCTACCATTTTAGATTTGACGGACGAAGAACCAGTCATTATACGGAGGGGTTTAGGTTGGGAAACTCTAGCTACTTGGGTTTAAAAATAAAGCTTTACAAGTGCAACCCATTATTTTGGACTCAGTTGTACTGATTATGATTACCTTACGTCAATTTTGAAATTGTCATACTCACAGGTGTTGTCATCATCAATTATCAAACTGGCGCAAACGTTCTCATAGTTAGGTTTTGGCATTTTGCCTTGAGAGTAAATATCTATTATGTCATCGTTGATTTAGTTGCTGAAAAAAAAGCGACACAAGTAACAAGCCCTTAACTTTGGAATTTTCCTACAGTATTTACATATCAGCAGTCCCATAGTGAGTCTTGAGGCATAAATTCCCAAAGATTCTCACTGATATGACTGGCCCTAAATGCTGTATCTGCGTTTGAGTTAAGGTGCAATACCAATTTCATAGAAAAGTCATGAAAGCTAACATCGCCAATCTGCCTAATTCTACATCTGCTTTTAATAGCTATATTTCTCTAGAAGAATTATCTACTGCCAATACCGACACATTAGTGCAACTTTTATCCCATGAGATGCAATCTCAAGTTAAAGCTACATCTGGGGGTGTACAAGCTGTAGTCCAGCGCATAGCCAAAGAAGTAGAACGGATATGTGATAAAAGCTCCCGCATCCAAAATTCAGGACAAATTCAATCCTGGCAAATTACTTTAGGAAGACATCGTTTACAAAAATGTTTGCGTTACTACCAACTTGGTTCTAAACAAGGTCGGGTAGAATTACACAGCAGTTTAGGAGCAATTGTTTATCGTCATGTTACAGTTGCTGGCTCAGATTTGGGCTTTGAGGCTCGTTACAATCTCATCGAGGACTTTTTACAGGCTTTTTATATCGAAGCCATCAAAGCTTTCCGTCGAGAAACCGAACTACCAGAAGATTACACTCCCCGGACTCAGTTACAAGTAGCTGAGTATATGGCCTTTACAGAACAATATGCCAAACGCCGGATTAATTTACCTGGTGGTGCTAATCAGCAATTAATCGTTCTCCGCGCTCAAGGTTTTGCCCGTCGTCAACCCCAAGAAACTACTGTAGATATTGAAATGGCAGTAGATTCTGCAAAAACAGAAGAAGCAGAATCCTATCAACGCAATGTCGCAGTGCAGCAAATTCGCTCACAAATGATTGCTAAACCTGGTTTTGACCCCTCCGAAGAATCAGAACGCAATCGTGTCATTACCGAATTGATGAAATATTTAGAGTCCCAAGGACAATCTGATTGCATGGATTACTTGACTCTAAAATTACAAGACCTTTCCGCCCCTGAAATTGACCAAATTCTCGGTTTAACCAGTCGTCAAAGAGATTATTTACAACAAAGATTCAAATATCACGTTGAAAAATTCGCCAAACAACACCAATGGCAATTAGTTCATCAATGGTTAGGTGCTGGTTTAGAACATAAATTAGGTTTATCTTCCCAACAATGGGAGATTTTCTGGAATCAACTCACACCACAACAACAGCAAATTTTTGAATTAAAAACTGCTTGTCAAAGTGATATCCTCATTTCTAAAGCTGTCCAATGTACCCCCAAACAACTGCAAAAACGCTGGACACAAATGTTAGAACTAGCATGGTCTATTCGCAACGGTCATGGTGAATCTAAGAACAGTTAGACATATAGCAAGAGGCAATAGGCAATAGTGAAACCATTGCTATTATTGGGTTTCAAGGATGAATCATCTCCTAATTATCCCAGCTACAGCTATAGTATTTACACAAAATACAGTGTAAAATACTAACGGTTAACAATAGACAAAATTATGCAAGCGCTGTGGCTAGAAAATAACCAATTACAACTTTTTACCAATATTCCTACTCCTGAAGCAGTACCAGGAGAAGCCTTAATTCGGGTTTTGCGGGCAGGAATTTGTAATACTGATTTGGAATTAATCAAAGGTTATTATCCATATACTGGCATTATTGGCCATGAGTTTGTCGGTGTGGTTGAACAAGGTGCAGACCATTTAATTAACCAAAGAGTTGTAGGAGAAATTAATGCTGCTTGTGGTTATTGTCGCTTTTGTCGTCGCGGACAACCAACTCATTGCGAAAATCGCACAGTGTTAGGTATTGTTAATCGTCATGGTGCTTTTGCCGAATATTTATCTTTACCTATTAAAAATTTGCATCCTGTCCCGGACAATGTCTCTACAGAAGCAGCAACTTTTACTGAACCCCTAGCAGCAGCTTTAGAAATTCAAGAACAAATCCCCATAACTGCCGATGACCGAGTTTTAGTAGTGGGAGATGGTAAATTAGGACAATTAATAGCTCAAACTTTAGCCTTAACAGGTTGTGAGTTATTAGTAGTAGGCAGACATGAAGATAAATTAGTAAATTTAGCAGCCAGAGGCATTAAAACTGGTTTAGCTGATAGTGTGATTGATAAATATTTTGATATTGCTGTTGATTGTACCGGAAATTCTGAAGGTTTTGCTACTGCGCGGCGAGCCTTACGTCCTCGTGGAACATTAATTTTAAAAAGCACTTATGCAGGAAATCTCAGTTTAGATGCTTCCTCTTTAGTAGTAGATGAAATTACTTTAATTGGTTCTCGTTGTGGGCCTTTTGTTCCAGCCTTGGAATTATTAGCAACGGGAAAGGTAGATATAGATTATTTAATTCATGATATTTATCCCTTATCTCAAGGTTTAGCAGCTTTTGAAAAAGCAAAAACAAAGGGAGTTTTAAAAGTGTTGTTGGAGATGAATTAATAGTTGGATAGCGCAGCGTGGTGTATCCATATCAGGATGACCAGGATTTTAGGATTTACAACAGGACTAAGATATTAATAAGTGTGAATATAATACCAATTTTATCAGTTTAATCTCTGAAATCCTTTAATCCGGATAATCCGTGATTCTGACTGTGTTATGGTTTTTATTTACTGCTGTCCTTAGACAAAGTGGAAGTAATAGAAACAATTAGCGGGAGTTAATTCTCAATGTTTTCATAAGTTTATACTCCCTTGTATCAAGTTCGGGCAATCAGTTACGATATAAGTTTTTGGGTAATAATTATTTTTTCCCAATTACCAGGGTTAGCGCATCTCAAACCCTATTGACAAGGGGATTTATTAGATATGTGGGAGGATGTTCAAGTGACACAACTCAAGGTAGCTTAAGAGAGAACCCATTTAGCCGCTGTATCTAAGTAATGTCAACAGGATTTAA
>JBJTUF010000174.1:0-9623 GCA_046080565.1 Cuspidothrix sp.
GGTTCATAATATTGCTGAGAAGTAAATAAATCACGGGGATGAAAGTCTATGATATATCTTTGAGGAATAGGAGGTTTTCCCCCAATTAATTCATCAGCTATTAAGTAAGGAAATATTACTTCTGCATTATTTTGTGATTGGCGGATCATTGTAGCAGCTTGTTGTGCAGTGAGTAAAAATCCTTTATGTCCGTGAGTTTGTCCTTGATAACAAGCTCCTGAGTTGACATTAACTAAAAGTGTTTTTGCTTGAGTAACATCAAGTTTTGCAGATAAAGAAGAGTTTATTTGATCAACGTCTATAATTTCCCAAGGACTATCTACATCATCTCCAACTTGAGTATATAATTTCTTTTGACCTGATTCTTCACCTTTGATCCAATTAACAATGGAAACATGAACCACTGCACTACCTGACCAAACTTGAGTAGAAACTGCTTCGGTAATTGTTCCACCATTATTGACTATATAATCTAAACCGCCTTCACGGGAGTAGTTTTGACGGATGGTATTTGTACCAACAAGTCCAGCGCGTCCACCTTCTTTTAAAGCATCATGGGTACGACGAAACCAATAAACACAATAATCTGCTCTTCCTGGTACTTCTTGATATTTTTCTCTTAGTTGACTGACATAGGTTACTCCATATTCTTGCTGCATTTTGTTTTTTGATTGATAGGGTGGGTTGCCAATAATTGCATCTGCTTGTACCCAATCATAAAATAAGGAATCTTCACAGCGAATATTTTGATCTAAATTATCCAGAGGAAGGGCGCGATCCATTTCTAAAGATAAACTGGTTTGTGCTACATTAAGTAGCTGCTTTTCTTCATCTAATGCTAATTTTTTAGCAATCATTAAAGTTACTTTCGCTAGCTCTACAGCAAATGGTTTAATATCTAATCCATAAAATTGGTTTGTTTTTACTAAGGATATTGTACCTATATTAGATGTAGTTCGCAGACTGAAATTTTCATGGATTTTGTTTAATAAACTGGCTTCTAATCTCTTGATTTCTCTATAGGCAACATAAAGAAAATTACCACTACCACAGGCGGGATCAAGAACTTTGAAATTAATTAATTCTTGTCTGAGTGCTAGTAACTCATTTAGCTTATTAGCTTGATCAATTCGTTGTTGCCAAGGTCTAACAATAGTGGGTAAAACTACTTTTTGAATATCGGCAGGACTGGTATAATGTGCGCCTAAAGCATGACGTTCTTCTTTGCCCATGCTAGATTCAAATAATGTCCCAAAAATGGCGGGTTCTACTTTTGACCATCTTTCTGATGCTGCTGATGCTAATAAATCAAGTTCACCTCTAGTTAGTGCAATTGGTTCAACTTTGGAGAATAAACCAGCATTAAAATAAGGTACATCTCGATAACGACTATCTGAAGGTGCTGGGCGCTGAGTTCCCATTTGATTAAAAAGTCCACCAATTAAATCATAAGAACTGATCCGATTAGTACGACAATCATCTAAAAATTCACTAAATAAACCTCTAGGTAACAAATCAATATCTTCTGCAAATAAAGCAACAACACACTGAAGAATAAATTTTTGGGCAATGTCTTTTTTTTCTCTTCTTTCCACTAGGCGATTAAATACTTGAGCAACGTTATCTGCTGCTTTGCGGGTGACATCAACTAAGTTATTATTGAATAGTGGTTTACGATTTTCAGGAAATAGGAAGTTTAAGACGGTATAGCGATTCGGTAAATCTTCTAATGTGACTTTATCTAATGGTTCTTGTAACTGAATATCAAAGTCATAAACCCAAAATTCATCAAAGTTACAAAGAATTACATATTGTGGACGATGGGGAACTAATTCCAGCCAATATTCAAAGGCTTGCTGATAGTGTCTTTCTAGTTTTTCCCCTCGTTTTTTCATTTCCATGAGTAACCGAGGTCGCCATAATAAATCTGCAAATTTGGTAGATTTGCCTTTAACTTTTACCCGATATTCTAATTCTGCTCCTGCTTCTTTATAGCCTTGATGATTAAATGCTTGAAAAAGGCGATCGCAAAATACTTGTGCTTCACCTTTTTCATCTCCTGTCAACCTGCGGACATATTCGACAAAACTGATAATTTTATTGCGTGTATCTTCCATTTGACTGTATATAATAAAAAGTTACAAAACTATATTATACAGCATAATGATATATGTATATAAAATCTGACTATAGTAATAACCGATTTTAATAAAATGTAAGAAATTATCTTAGTTCACTCTATTATTAATGAGTTATTGAAAAGGAAATATCACTTAAAAATAACCCAAAAGTAACCCATTTATCAAAAATCAAGTATCCCCCTTGACACCAGGTAAAAAATAGGGTAAAACCAAACCACAAACCCCCAATAAAAACCCCATTTCTCCAAAAAATTCCAGGGCAAAAATAGGGAACAAAAAAACAAAATTCCTCAAACAATTGCACCAACAAAAACCCTAAATAACTTCCCTTAATCTTCACGGATAGGCATAGCAAAACCACCACATACAACGTCACCTAATACGTCGTAAGATACGAAATCTAAATCTGTGTAAGCACCGTTTTCTTCAAGGAAGTTAATAGCGGTGATAATACCACGACCTGCACAACCTACACCGGGTTCTGGACCACCAGATTCAACGCACTTAACACCACGGAAACCGGTCAACATTACTTCATGGAGTTCGAGGTCTTCAACAGCGCCTCTTTCAGCAGCCAAGTGTAATACTGTGGTTTGAGCCTTAGAGTGAAGCATCAAACGGGTAGAGTCAGCTTTAGGGTCGCAACCTACGATCATGATGCGTTGACCAATTTCAGCCATTGCAGCGAGGGTGTTTTGAGAGGTGGTAGATTTACCGATACCGCCCTTGCCGTAGAATGCTATCTGTCTAATATTTTCGTCGCTCATTGTTCGTATTTTCCTAGTTTGGTTGATTGGTGGATTTGTCTTTTGTTTGTCGGTTTCTCACGCCTTGTATCTACGGCAGTGAGCGTGTATAGAACGTCGCTATGGTGGCGAGCGCTCTACAGACAATTTGATTGTGTTCATAGTGTTTATGAGGTTGTAAGGAATTTTCTTTTGTTAGTTGTCAGTTGTCAGTTGTTTTTTGCTAATAACTAATGACCACTAACTAATCACTAATTTCTAAACTGCTTCGACGATGATATCTTTACTGATGCGATCGCGTAATCTTGATTCAATCGCAATCTTTAATGTAGCGGTGCTGCTAGAACATGAACCACAAGCACCTTTAAGAATTACTTTTACCTTATCGCCTTCTATATCGTAGAGTTCAACATCTCCCCCATCGGCGATTAAAACGGGTCGGACTTCTTCATCTAATACTTTTTGAATCAGGGCGATTTTTTGAACGTTGGTTAATGGTCTTTGTTGCCCTAAATTAGAAACTTCTTGGTTAAGTGTTGCGCCATTGTTGTGGAGATTTTCTTTGGCGAACTCTTGCTTAACTTCTTTTATTATATCATCAATTTTCGCTAAACAAGAACCGCATCCGCCACCAGCTTTTACATAATTTGTTACTTGTTCTGCACTGAAGAGATTATTTTGTGCAACTGCTTTTCTAATCTTAGCATCAGTTATTCCAAAACAACTACAGATTAGGACACCTTCATCATCGTCATCATGGGCGGCTAAAGGGATGCCACGATAGTTATAGATAGCAGCTTCTAAAGCTTCTTGACCCATAACTGAACAGTGCATTTTCGCTTCAGGTAAACCACCTAAATAGGCAGCAATTTCTTTATTTGTTACCTTCAAAGCTTCATCTAAAGTCAAACCTTTCACCATTTCAGTTAAGGCACTAGAAGATGCGATCGCACTGGTACAACCAAAAGTTTGAAACCGAGCATCAAGAATTTTATCTGTTGCTTCTTCAACTTTCAAATGTAATCTTAAAGCATCACCACAGGCAATACTTCCTACTTCACCAGTTGCAACCTTAACACCAGCTTCGCCAGTTTCTTCAATTGCACCTTGGTTTTTGGGTTCGTAAAACAATTCTAATACTTTATCAGTGTAGTCCCACATAGTTAATTTTGGATTTTGGATTTTAGATTTTGGATTGATGATTGGTAATTGGTGATTGGTAATTGGTAATTGGTGATTGGAAAAAATATTACCCATTACCCATTACCCATTACCTATTACCGATTTACTAAAGTTTGTGCTTGCTGTTGTAACCAACCTGCCTCATCATTTTTGAAGGGAGATAAAGCGCGGAGTTTTTCAACAATTTCTGGCATAACTGCAATTACTTGATCAATTTCAGCCTCGGTTGTGTAGCGAGAAAGACTGAAGCGAATTGAACCATGTAAAGTAGTGTAGGGTAAACCCATTGCTCTTAAAACATGAGATGGTTCAAGAGAACCAGAAGTACAAGCAGAACCAGAGGAAGCACAAATACCGTGCTTATTTAGAAGTAATAGAATTGCTTCACCTTCAATATATTTGAAACCGATATTGCTGGTATTTGGTAATCTATTTTTAACATCACCATTTACTGCACAATCAGGAATTTTAGCAAGTAAGGATTGTTCCAAATAATCGCGTAACTTTCTTTCTCTCTTTATCGCCTCTTGCAAGTGTAGCATTTCCAATTCCGCAGCTTTGCCTAAAGCGATAATTCCGGGAACATTTTCTGTACCTGCTCTGCGTCCTCTTTCTTGATGTCCACCGATTAACAAAGGACGGAATCTGACACCACGTCTAACATACAAAGCACCAATACCTTTGGGAGCATGAATTTTATGACCAGATATTGTTAACATATCAATTGTGCTGGTCTTCATATTCAAGGGTACTTTACCTACCGCTTGTACTGCATCAACGTGAAAGATTGCTCCATATTCTTTAACTCTAGCACCAATTTCTTCAATGGGAAAAATTGTGCCGGTTTCATTATTGGCATACATTACTGTTACTAAAGCAGTGTTGCCAGTCAGAGAAGCTTCCAACTCATTCAAGTCTATTTGTCCCTTACTATTAACAGACAAATAGGTAACTTGATAACCTTTAGATTCTAATTGTTTGCAGACATTTAAAACTGCGGGATGTTCTACCTGGGAAGTGATGATATGACGTTTTTCTGGTTGAGCTAATAACGCTGCATGAATAGCTGCATTATCACCTTCAGTTCCACAACTGGTAAAGACAATTTCGGATTCTTCTGCACCTAGCAAAGCTGCAACTTGTTCTCTAGCTGTTTTGACAGCTTTACCAAGTTGTCCACCAAAAGTGTGCATACTAGAAGGATTAGCATAGTAGTCCGTCAAATAAGGCATCATGGCCTCAACAACTTTAGGATCTACTTTAGTGGTGGCATTATTATCAAGATAGATGCAATTAGTTTGCATAATTTCCATATAAAGAGTATGAGTAATCAGGGGTAATTCTTAATTGATGATAGGTAATTGGTGATAGGAAATTGGGAAAAACTATTACCCATTACCTATTACCCATTACCCATTACCTATATAACTACTTCTCCTTGATGCTTTTGCAACTGTTGGGAGAACTTCTGGGAATAGGAGCTATACCAACGTTCCCAGTAATCTTGTTTCTTGGTTAGCTTGGCTAAAACCCGGTTGTAAGTGGCAAACCAACTTTCCCAATAATCAGTAGGTTGTTTAACGCAACCATCAATAGTAGGACAACTAGCTTTACATTGAGGTACTGTGTAAATACTATCCGCGCAATTTGTGCAAAGTTCAGAGTTAATCGAGTAATTACCGTCAACTTCTTGAATTGCACCGGTAGGACACACAGATAAACACAACTTGCAGGAAATACACTGGCTAGTAATTGTGTAAGCCATGATTATTTACCTCGGAGATTCTAGATTTTAGATTTTGGATTTTAGATTGGAATTCATCAAATCCGAAATCCAAAATCCAAAATTTAATTACCCATTAGCCTTGACATATTGCTCGTAAAATTCTAAAGCAACCTTTTCAATTACGTCGTAGGCTTCAACAGTTTCTATTCCTGCTGCTGCTAATTTTTCTTTAGGACAATTGCCTATCTTCGATACCAAGACTGCTTTACAATCTGCGATCGCTTTCATTATATTGTCTGCGGTAGCTTCTTCGCTGTAACCACCTTGACAATATTGATCAATCTTACGATGACTGATAAAGCGGACTTCAGTACCATCAACTTCATAAACTTGAAATTCCTTCGCATGGCCGAAGTGTTGGTTAATTAATCCTCCACCTTTTGTTGCTACTGCAACTAGAATTTTAGGATTATTGGCAGATTTTTTGCCAGTCAATACTTTATCTTTTGCAGCCTTAATTTCTTCTCTAAATTTCTCAATACCTTCGTGAACTTCTTGGCGGGTTGCAAAGTTATATTCGGGAGACATTTCCATGAATTTATCTTTAGTAAATTCTTGGCTACGATCTTCTCCTAATAATCCTACCGCATCGGCTCGGCACTGGCGACAGTGACGCATCATTTTCATGTTACCAGAGCAATTATCTTGCACTTCTTTTAGTTCTTTTCCTGTTGGTCCACGTTGACCAGTTAAACCAAAATGAGTACCATGTTCTGGTGCAGAAATTAGCGGCATGATGTTGTGTAAGAATGCTCCTCTTTCACGAATTGCCTTGTTAACTTCTACCAAATGCTGATCATTAATTCCTGGAATCATCACAGAATTAACTTTGCATAAGATATCAGCTTCTTTGAGAGCTTGCAGTCCTTCCAACTGTTTTTCTAGGAGAATTTTTGCTCCTTCAACCCCTCTGTAACGTTTGCGTTTATAGTGAACCCAAGAATAGATTTGTGCGCCTATTTCAGGATCAATGGTATTAAGGGTAATAGTAACGTGATCTATATTTAATTGTTTGATGCGATCAATATATTCAGGTAGCATCAAACCGTTAGTGGATAAGCAAAGCTTAATATCTGGTGCTTTGTCTGCAATTAATTCAAAAGTCCGAAAAGTTTTTTCGGGATTTGCTAAAGGATCGCCAGGACCAGCAATTCCTAAAACTGTCATTTGGGGAATTTTCCCGGCTATGACTAATACTTTATGTGCAGCTTCTTCAGGTGTGAGTAATTCGCTAACTACTCCAGGACGACTTTCGTTAGCACAGTCATACTTGCGGTTACAATAGTTACATTGAATATTGCAAGCTGGAGCAACGGCAACGTGCATCCGTGCATAATGATGATGAGCCTCTTCACTATAACAGGGATGGTTAGCGATGCGTGCTTTGAGTTTTTCATCCATTTCTGGACTTGTGCTGCTGTCGCAACCGCAACCACCAGATTTAGCGGGGGTGATAATGGTATCCTGACGGTCGGAGGTGAGAATATCTGTAGCAGGTAGTGTCATTGAATTTCGCTGTTTGCGGTGGACTGGATAGCCACTGTGGGAGATGCTGTTACTACTGCCAATGTCTGGAAATTGAAGTTGCGTCTGCTCTCAATTTTGGATCATGATTGAGATGGAAAATTCTGGCAATAGCCTATTAATTCAGGCTTTTAATCCAAAATCCCCAATCTAAAATCCAAAATTGATCAAGTTGCTCTTGGTGTGTGTCAACGCTGGGCGATCGCATAAACTGTATCAGCCGCAACTTCAATTCACTTTAGACATGGTGCTATCTCATCCCTCCACTCACTTTTAGCTGATAACTCTGTTTTGTTAAGGAGCGTTAAGTGATTGGCGATAAATGATTTATAGCAGTCCTTTTTTTTGCCCCCCTGCCTCTAGCTAGGATAGAACTTATTGGATTTATTATCTTTGTACTCAAATTCTTAAATCCTTCTATTGCAACGATACAAAAATTTAAAAATATTTTTTTGGGTAGGGGTACAAGTATTTATAGTTAGGGGTACGAGTATTTATAGTTAGGGGTTCAGGATTTCTTTGTACTCATCTGAAAGTCTATTTCTGTAAGGATTTGAGCGATATTTTTTTATGGATTTTACTATATTGGCCTGTACTCAACTTTCCTGAAAATTCTCCTGCAAACTCTGGTTTATCAGGGATTTAGGGTAAAAAACTGGAGTAATATCAGCCTGACTACTCCAGATAGGTGCGAAATTCAATTCTGTATACAACCTATCATTCTTTTTCGCGTAAAAATGCAATTTATATTTTTTTAATTTTTGATTATTTATTATCTCAATTTTGGTTATATCTCTGACTATATAAGGATTGTAGTCTGATAAATATATCTATATTAATGCAGATGATTTGCAAAAGCTTAATTTTTTGATCATTATTTATAGCTGATTTTTCATCATTTTGTTAGCTGTAAACTTTTAATTATCACTACACTATAAATATGATAACAAATCAAATCTAGGAAAATGTGATGAAAGCTATTATTATCCGTCGTTATGGTTCTCCTGAAGTTTTGCACTATGAAGAGGTGGAAACACCGCAAATTAAACCTGAACAATTGCTTGTAAAAGTTCATGCTAGTAGTGTAAATCCTATTGACTGGAAAACCCGCAAAGGAATGTTGAGCATATTAACAGGAAATAAATTTCCCCTAATTTTGGGTTTTGATGTGGCTGGGGAAGTGGTAGAAGTTGGTTCGCAAGTGACGCGCTTTCAAGTAGGAGATGCTATATATGGCAGCACTAACTTTCCTGGAGGTGCTTATGCCCAATTTGCTGTTGTTCCCGAAAATTTAGCTGCTCCCAAACCCATAAACATGACTTATGAAGAAGCAGCAACAGTTCCTTTAGCGGCTCTAACGGCTCTCCAAGCCCTGCGAGACCTGGGCAATGTCAAATCAGGTCAAAAGGTATTAATTAATGGAGCTTCGGGCGGTGTGGGCATTTTTGCTGTACAAATTGCCAAAGCATTGGGGGCTGAGGTGACGGGTGTTTGTAGTTCTAAAAATTTGGATTTCGTCAAGTCTCTCAATGCAGATTTAGTGATTGACTATACTAGACAGGATTTTACAGAGGGTACTGTGCAGTACGATATTATTTTTGATGTGGTTGCCAAAAGAGCATTTTCTGATTGCAGAAAAGTTTTAAAACCCAATGGGGTGTTTATTTCCACTTTACCTCACCCAGACGTAATTTTACAGATTGCTTTAACGGCATTTTTACCAGGACAAAAGGTGAAATTTGTCTTAGAAAAACCTAATACTCAGGATTTAATATATTTGAAAGGCGTAATTGAAGCTGGTAAAATCCGGACTGTGATAGATCGCACATATCCCTTACAAGAAATGGCTGCGGCTCATGAGTACAGTGAAAATGAACGGGCTGTGGGTAAAATTGCGATCGCTACCCTCCCAGAACCTATTGCATATCCATGAGGTAGATACCTTCCATGAAACATCTCTACATTCTTTTCTGGAGATGTCTATTAGACAAAAACAACATCTAAGAGGATACTTTAAAAGTCGCTCATGGTGTATCAAATATTTTTATATCCCCCTAAATACCCCTTTAAAAGGGGGACTTTGACTCTAGTTCCCCCCTTGCTAAGGCTACCGTGTACACACAAGTGATCGAATTTAACCAAGCCCTCACCGAACCACCCCCTAACCCCCAATTCTGGGGGAACAAGAGTTTTCAAAGTCCCCCAAACTTGGGGGATTTAGGGGGCGAAATAGGCACAAAACGA
>JBJTUF010000175.1:0-5759 GCA_046080565.1 Cuspidothrix sp.
CAGCAAAAATAAGGTGTAGATGTCTAGATTGCATTGTGCTGTCGAGGGTTTAGTAATTTCTCTCATTCTCCCATACCCATTACTAGACGACCCTTATTTATCAATTCACTATTTTGTTATTCTGTCAATGCGTAAGTCCTAAAGATTTTCCTGTTCTCCTACTTTAACGACATTTTCCCCCAGGAATAAATGAATTTTATTGGTGTCTTTGCTGGGTTTATCATAAAGAGTTCCGATTTTTCGGAGGTTTTGAGCTAAATAACCGGTTTCTTCGCGTAATTCCCTAATTGCGGCGGTTTCTCCTGTTTCTGTATTGATATCAAATCTACCAGCAGGAAGTTCAATTACAAATTCTTCTATGGCGTGTCTATATTGACGGACAAAAACAATTTCTTGATTTGCAGTTATCGGTAAAATAATGGCTATATCTGGTTTAATACTGACAAAATAATCATCTATAGTTTTTCCGTTAGGTAATTTGATCTGGTCTTGTCTAACTTGACACATTGGTTCATCTATTACCATTTTTGAGCTTATTATTTGCCATTTTTGTAAGTCTTTCATTATTGCATCTGGTATTTAAATAAATTTATTTGCTACTATAGCAATTCTCTCTGATTTATGAACGGAATTTTTTAAACGAACCGCAGAGGCGCAGAGAGCGCAGAGGTAAAGAGAAAGAGGTGTTAATATCTTATTTAGGATTGCTATATTTGATAATTCTAAAGGTGAGATTGATTCTGGGATTGACAAATTTAGCTGTTTTCGGGATTTGATGTTGCCAACATTCCTGGGTTTTACCTTGCATCATTAATAAACTACCATGAGTTAAATTTATTTCTACCTTTTTAAATGTTTTATTAAATCTATGTCGCAGTTGAAATTTTCTTGTACCTCCAAAACTAACAGAAGCAATAATCGGATTTTTTCCTAATTCTGGTTCGTCATCTGAATGCCAACCCATGCTATCTTGACCATGACGATAAAAATTGATTAATACACTATTAAAATATATATTGGCTATTTCTTCAACTCTCTGCTTAATAGATAGTAAAACTGGTGTCCAAGGTTTAGGATTCATTGTAATATGGGAATATGTATAGGATTTTCCATCGTCTCCATACCATGCAGTTAATCTGGGTATATTCATTTCTTTTCCATATAATTTAATTTTATCCTGTCGCCAATTAATTTCTGTGATTAAATTGTCCAATATAATATCACTTTCTTGTTGAGGAAAATAGTCAGGGTAAAACATCAGTTCTGGATCAGGGATAGAAATTAAATTTAATTGAGTTTCTTTATCATATTTCATGGTAAAATATATAGAATATTACCTTATTTTTTGAGATTTACTTTGAGGAGTAGGAATGTTAATTATAAATTCTGTTCCTTAACCATGTTCAGAAATACATTCTAAAGAACCATAAGGTCTTGTTGTAATTGCTGATGATTTTCTAATACTTGTTCAAGTTGAGCAACACGCTTTCGTAAAAATGCTATTTCCTCATCTGAAGATTGATTGGACATAAAACAATAATTATAGATCAGAATTCAGTGGGCAGAAGTCAAAGGTGTTGAAGATTTGATTTAATATGTATTTTTAATGTTTAGACTTTATCATAATGACTACAAAAAAAATTTTCATCCCTGTTGCCTTAACTATTGCTGGTTCAGATAGTGGTGGAGGTGCAGGAATTCAAACTGATTTGCGGACTTTTGCTTTTCACTGCGTCCATGGTACAAGTGCTATTACCTGCATTACAGCCCAAAATACTTTAGGGGTAAGACGAGTTGATGCGATCGCATCGGAGGCTGTAGTAGCCCAAATTCAGGCAGTTGTAGAGGATATTGGTGTACAAGCTGTCAAAACAGGAATGTTACTCAACCAAGAAATTATTGCGGCTGTAGCACAGTAAATAACAGCTTATAAAATTGAGAATTTAGTAGTTGACCCTGTTATGGTATCACGAACAGGAGCGCAATTAATTGATGATGATGCAGTGCAAACCCTACGGAATATCCTGATTCCTCAAGCAACTATTATTACACCTAATCGTTATGAAGCACAGATTTTAAGCGGGTTAGAAATTGTCTCCTTAGCAGATATGCAAACATCTGCGGAAATTATACACAGGGACTTAGGAGTAAAGACTGTTTTAGTTAAAGGTGGAGGAATGTCTGGGAATTTGCGGGGTGTTGATGTGTGGTTTGATGGGGAAAACTTTGAGGTTTTGACAACGCAACAAATACAGACAAAAAATACTCATGGTACAGGTTGTACTTTATCAGCCGCAATTGCTGCTAATCTAGCTTTAGGTAATGATCTAAAGATATCAGTGCAAATAGCTAAAGAATATGTCACAAATGCGCTGACCTATTCTCTCGATATCGGTAAAGGACAAGGCCCCGTAGGACACTTTTTCCCTTTATTAACAAATTTAGATGACATTGAAAAATAAGTTGCATTAATAACATATAATTAGCTACCGTACTGATAAGTATATCTATAGTCAGTCAAATATTAAACATCCATAGATGATAATTGGATGCTCAAGTTTGATACATCCTCGACTTACGCAAAATCTACTTCAAATACCATCATTACGATGTAAGAAAGCAATCTCAAACCCCTAGATTTCCTTAAAATGCGTAAGTCCTAACATCTTGCTAAATGCTGACTTTTGATGGCTTACTTGAGAAAATGGTAAATCTTTGCCTTTTGTGCATTTTTCCATTATTCTTGGGCATAATCTCACAAATAACTATCTTCCTAGCCTTGTTATCCCTACTCTAATTATCGTATTTTGATACTCATCTATCCATGAAAACATCTACAGGATCTAATTATAGTCAACCACCTAACAATTATCCTCCATCAGTTCCCCTTTGTGTTTATCGGGAGTTGACGGCTGAGTTACAAGCTGTCCAATCTAAATTGGATGTTGTCACCAGTCATAATCAGAAATTAGTCCAAGAAAATCAACAGCTGCGTCAAGAAATAAATAAGATAATTAAGTCTTGTTTAGACTTACAAAAGCTAGTTGATGCTCCAGCACCGAGTTCTCCCGCAGTAACTCGTCATCAGGATGTACAGTATCAAACCCAACCCCAACCCATACCCCGTAATCAAAATGAGGGACAATATCAAACCCAACCCCAACCCATACCCCGTAATCAAAATGAGGTCAGATATACAAATAACCCTCCCGCTACTTCAGTACCTCCACGTCAACAAGTACAGAATCCTCGCCAAGGAAAGGTAAAAAAAGTTACTTCTTCTCCTCGCCGTCAGCAGTCTGCTGCACCTCTCATGGATATGAATTTTCCAGTGACGGAAACAGTATTTATTGAGGAACAGGAAGTGAAATATTCTCGTTCTCCTCAGTCAGAAAGTAAGGGATTAAATGGTTGGTGGTTAATAATTACTATTATATTAATTATGGTGACTGGTTTTGCTGCTGGGTATTTAATTGTGCGTCCTTTATTCCAAAATCAAATTCAAAAATAAATAATGTGTGAGTTAGCTAAAATAAGACTAAAGGTAAAAAGCAGATTTGCTTGTCATCAAGACTATTTTTAACACCAACCTACTTAGAATATATGTCAGAAACTATAGTTGTCGAACCTAGCGTTAAACTGCCTCCCACACAGCTAGAACTTCCTTATGATGATGATATTCCTATGGAGACACAAAGACATAAATTACAAATGGATATTTTAATTGATACCATTCAACCTTGGCTAAATCTAAGGACTGATGGATATGTAGGAGGCAATATGTTTGTCTACTATAGTTTAGCTCAGTTAAAAAATCAAAGTTTTCGTGGACCCGATTTTTTTGCAGTCTTGGATGTCCCCAAAAAAGAACGGCTTTCCTGGGTAGTTTGGGAAGAAGGAAAACCCCCAGATGTGGTAATTGAGTTACTTTCAGAAAGTACAGCTAAAAATGATAAAACTGAGAAAAAACTGATTTATCAAAATCAGATGCGTGTTTCTGAATATTTTTGGTTTGACCCTTTTCACCCAGATGATTTTGCAGGTTTTCATATTAATAGTGGTATATATGGACCTATTGATTTAAATGAAAAAAATCAATTGGTGAGTACAGTTTTAGGTTTAGCTTTAGTGCGTTGGCAGGGTAATTATCGAGGTATTGATGCTACTTGGTTACGCTGGGCAAATTTAGAGGGTGATTTATTTCCTACCTCTCAAGAAATTGCAGAACAAGAAAAGCAACGAGCAGAACAAGAAAAGCAACGAGCAGAAAAAGCTGAATCTCAATTAAAACAAGTTGTTGTCAATATGTTGCAAAATGGGATGTCTCCAGAACAAATTGCTCAGTTAACCAGTTTAGAGGTAACAGAGATAGAAAAATACCGTAGCTGATTTATTGACAGTTGCACGTCCATTTTTAATAAGTTTATACTCTCCCCTTGAGCTAAATTGATATATAATGAAAAATGAATAATTTTTGATATCTTCTCATGACATTACAAGAATTGCAAAGCAATGTCTTCAATATCAATGGCTAACCAACCTGTTGTAAATCCAGTATCTAATAACAGTTCAATCGAATATTCTTCTTCATCAACAGTTATTAAATCTATTTCAAAAATTAACTCCCCAATTTCACCAAACTTACCTAAAATCATATTCTGTCACAAGCACCTGTTTCATTGATCCGAAAAGTAATAATCCAGCCATTGGGATATTTTTGACGTGCTTTTTTTTCAGCAATTTCTATATCTACATCAATAAAATAATCACCACTATTTGGCTCAATAACCATAAACCAATTGTAATGATCATTAATCAATTCTAGACGAACTCGATTAAACACAAACCGCGCTTTTTCTCCCCGCGCATTTCTTTCAGCTTCTCTTTTTGCTAATTCTTCCGGTGGTATTGTCAACTCTGGAAAAATTCTCCCTGGTTGACGATGACGCACAGATTTTGTATTAGTCATAATTCACCTTACCTCATTTTTATCAAATGCCAATTATTCTTGATTTTTCAAGATTTAATTTTTAATGATAATCTGTCTTACCTCCTCTTCCCAATTTTCATCATTAGGATTAATAGTAATCATCCTTCCTTCAGACTTTGAACGATCAACATAAGCATGAAACCCTGCAATATCTTCTCTATGAGTGAGAACATAACGACGTAATTCTTTCAGAGACATTGCTTGATAATTAACCAATGTCATTTTTTCCTAATGCCCCTTTTTCATTACTAAAACGCTGCAAAAACTCAGGATAATTCATCAAATCATCAACAGATTCTGATGGTGGCATTTCTACCCAATTTGCCTCAGCATTTAATTTATCTACATAAATGTAGAATGCCTCTTGGTCATCTCGATGAGATAAAACATAAGCACGTAATTCTTTTGTACTCATATCTTGGAAGTTAGGCCGACTCATACCACATACCTCCATTTACCATTAGGATATATTTCTATCATATTCTCTTCACCCGCGAGAATAAATACATTACCTGTACGTTTATCAACTCGAACCAAGTTTATGGGTAAATATAGTTTAGTTAACCAACAACACAGAATAAATAACTGCGTTTTTTGCTCAGATGTAGGAATACCCGTACTCCTCAATAAAACCTGACAGGGGGACAAGAAGGAGAAAAAGCTTATGTAGTAAGAGATACAGAATGTGGGAGCAAAAAAAGATAAGTAATAAATAGTAAATATGAACTAACAGAGTAAAATGATAAGTGAAATATACCAGAAAGTGTTA
>JBJTUF010000176.1:0-12910 GCA_046080565.1 Cuspidothrix sp.
TGATTTTATAGATAATTGTCGGGAATTAGTTAGAGAATTATTGAGATTATCTCCTAATAAGCGGAAGTATTATCAACGCGGTGAGAGAGCTATGAGGCTTATTCTGTCTGCATTTTAACTATTTTTGTCATCCCGTCAGAACTACAACTTGTACTTATCCCCTACAAGTGAAAATTGCTTTTGCTAATTGGTCAAATCGCGGTAAATTAGATATAGAATTACATGAACGGGGTTATGATTTAATTCATGTTCCTGCCGGAAGAGATAATGCTGATGGCAAAATGATTGCAGTCGGTTCTTCTACTCATGAACGTTATCCTCATGTCCAAGAAGTTTTTGTTTGTTCATCAGATAAAGTCATGACTAATTTATGCAATACCTTACAGCAAAATGCGATATTAGTCTATCATGTAACTCAACAAGGAGAGAATATCAAAATATTTAATACAGCTACCAGTGCAACTATTAATTATTCCCTCAAACCTCTACCAGAGATACCATCTATAGATCAGTTTATTGTGCAAGTAAAAAGTTTAATTAAATCGCAGCAAAAACACACTGTCAATTATTGGATTAGACTTTCTCTACTATCTAAACAATTTAAAAATAAACATCAATTAACTATGAGCCAAATTATTGCTCATCACTTCCCTGGTAAAAAAGCCAAAGATATATTTATCAACTATCCATCTGATTTTGTAATTCATCAAGTTGATGAAAAATCAGAATTATATGTTACACTGTTTGAACATTATTTAGAAAAATCAGAACTCCTTGAGAATGATTCACAATTAGCAACAGGTTCACAACTATTATCTACTATTAATTCTGCCGCAGATTTAGAGCAAGTAATTAGGAATATTTTAATTGAAGTAAATAGTATAGATAATCATAAATGCGTGGATATTAGCATTTTAGGCAGTAAATTTTATCAGCAATATCGCAAACCAATCACTGAACAAATTAAAGAATTACACATTGGCAGTAGTTTTGTAAAATTTATCCATTCTTGTCAATCTTTGCAAATTCACCAAAGAGGTAATAGATGGGAAGTGAGTATGAAAAGGTCGGAACTATGATTTGTGTGATTTTGGGGATGGGGATAAATTCAGGCACAACACTGAGATTGACGGTATGATAAATATAGTCTGTAAAGAAATGTAAATATTGTGATGCTACAAGATAAGGTGATTGTCATTGTTGGTGCTACTGGTGGTATTGGTGCAACTTTAACTCGTCAACTAGCACCTACTGGGGCGCGGTTGGTACTTGCTGCTAGAAATGGGGAAAATTTGGCTGCATTAGCAAATGAATTAATGGGAAATGTGTTGATAGTTCCTACAGATATCACTCAACCCCAACAGGTGGAAGCATTAATACAAACAACAATAGCCCAATTTGGACAGATTGATGTGTTAGTAAATGCTGCCGGAGCGGGTATTCTCAAAGCCTACAACAACATTGAACCGGCAGATTTAGAAAAAATGCTGGATTTGAATTTAAAGGGTTGTTTTTACACGACTCAAGCAGCAGCAAAAGAGATGCAAAAACGGAAATCTGGGCATATTTGTAATGTGGTGGGTATTCTGGGCAAACATTCTATGCCTATGGCTGCGGCTTATTCTGCTTCTAAATTTGGTGTTGTTGGTTTTAGTAAATGTATGGCAGAAGAATTAAAACGTTTTGGTGTAAAAATGACGCTTTTCTATTTTGGGGGGATAGATTCGCCTTTTTGGGACAAAGTAAATTTAAAAGTAGATCGAAATAAAATGCTCAGTTGTGAAACTGCGGCTAATGCCATTTTCTATGCTTTATCAGCCGAACCCCAAGCTATACCGATGGAAATTAATATTCAACCAGATAGTCATTTATTTTTCTAGTAAGTAGGCTTAATTAATAGCTAGATAGTGGAACAGGCTTCTAGCCTGTTGACGGGCAAGACTTGTACTGAGCTTGTCCTAAGCGTAGCCGAAGGGCTTGTCGTTCGTGTAGCGTGGGGTTAGCCATATTATGCCCATTCCACATTTTATGTTTAATTACAACCAGCTACTTAGGTAGAAAATAAATTGTGATCATTAATCCTAGATGTTGAAAAAATTATGCTGCGAATTGATCACGTTCATTTTTATGTCGAAAATGCCCGCAAGTGGCGAAATTGGTTTGTATATTGTCTGGGTTTCCAAGCTGTAAGTGATGCTAATTTGGTAGGTCTTTTTCATCATCAAAAATCTTTACATACCTGTACAGAAGTGGTGAAAAATGGCTCTATTTACTTTTTGCTTTCTTCTGCCATTTTACCTACTAGCCCTGTGGCGGAATTTTCATGTCAACATCCTCCTGGAGTGGCTGATATAGCCTTTGCCGTTGATGATGTGGAAGCATTGACAGCTAAGGCGATTAGCTATGGTGCAAAAGTTTTGCATCCAGTTGAAGATGTAGGGTATTATAAGTATGCAAAAATCGCTGCTTGGGGTAGTTTACACCATACATTAATTACTAGACAAGAGACAAAAATAGGAGAAATAGAAAATACTTTTTATGCTCCTATTACTGCAATTGATCATCTAGTTTTAAATGTGGGTGAGGGTGAATTAGAAACAGCTATTAATTGGTATAAAAACGTATTTGATTTTCAACCTCAGCAAACTTTTAATATTCAAACTGGCCGCTCTGGTTTACATAGTCAGGTAATGATATCTACTGAGGGAAATGTGCAATTACCAATTAATGAACCAGCTTCACCCAATTCACAAATTCAAGAATTTATAGAGGTAAATAAAGGTGCAGGTGTTCAACATATTGCTTTAAAAACTGATAATATTATTGATACTATTAGCCGTTTGCGGTCTGCTGGTTTATCTTTTCTATCTGTCCCTGAAAACTATTATTCTCAATTAAAACAGCGTGATCAATTCCCGCTTTCATCAGCAGAATTACAAGCTATTGCAGAACAACAAATTCTCATAGATTGGCATGAAAATGCACCTTTAGGACAGTTATTATTGCAAATATTTACTCAGCCAATTTTCAGTGAACCAACTTTTTTCTTTGAGTTTATTGAACGTCGTTCTCTCGCGCCAGGTTTTGGAGAAGGTAATTTTCGGACTTTATTTCAAGCTATTGAAAATGAACAAATGAAACGTGGTTTTGTGCAGTAGGAGGTAAGAGGCAAGAGGTAGGGGCGAACGGCCGTTCGCTCCTTCTCCCTATCACCTATCACCTGTCAACTAATTATTCCGAGCGCTGAATATTTCCGGCTTTTACCCAACCTTCTTGATCTGTGTCAGCAATGCGGATTTTTTGCCATTTTTTATCATCACTTTCTTCTAAAACAATGACTTTTTTATTGCCTCCAACGCCACCTATGGAGGGAGAGCTTGAGTTTGGTTCAGATCGTATACTTAACCCTTCTGGCCAAGTTACGTTTCCTGTGTAAGCGTTCGGTGGTATTGGTTTAGGTGTGGGTGTTTCTGTGGGTGTTTCCAGTTTTTCTATAGATGTTGGTGTGGATTTAGGAGTTGGTGTAGCAGATTTTTTCGATTGAGGTTTAGGGGTGGTTTTGGGCTTTTTAGCTTGGCTGGAAGGGTTATCATTAGCAAACATTGGTTTGGGGGGAGATACGGCGGTACGATTGACGAAATAGAGGGCAACTGTCAAACCAGTACCTAATAAAACCGCCAGTGCTAAAAAAACACCAAGTATAAATTTAACTACATTTGTCAACATATAGCAGGGAACAGGCAATAGGGAATAGGCAAGAGGGAATGGGGAATAGGCAAGAGGGAAAAGTTTTTTAATTTTTAATTCTTCTCTTGACGTTGAATGCGTTCACTTAAAGGGGTATATTTAGATGCTGGACGCGCTCTGCCGGCTGCTGCCCATTCTTGGAGTTTTTGAATTTGCTCGACGGCGGTTCGCGCTAAGGGGATAATTTGACTAGCGGCTTCTAAAATATCATCTGTTGTAAAGTCGCGGTTTTGACTAAAGCCGATGTGCATGGCTTCAGTTAAAGTTTGCTCAATTTCTGCGCCTGAAAAATCAGGAGTTTCGTAGGCTAATCTGTCAATGTCATAGCTGTTCAAATTATGGGGACGTAATCGGGATAAATGGACATTAAAAATAGCTTTTCTTTCTTCTTGGCTGGGTAAGCCGACAAAGAAAATTTCATCAAATCGTCCTTTTCTTAACATTTCTGGGGGTAAGGCTTGAATATCGTTGGCGGTAGCTACGACAAATACGGGGGAAGTTTTTTCGGCTAACCAGGTGATAAATGTGCCAAATACTCGGCTTGTAGTGCCGGCATCTCCTTTGCTACCTAAGCCAGAAAAGGCTTTATCAATTTCATCAATCCACAGTATACAGGGAGCGAGGGCTTCTGCTACTTGAATCATTTGCCGGGTGCGGGATTCTGATTCACCGACTAAACCACCAAATAAGCGCCCTACGTCTAGGCGTAATAGGGGTAAATGCCAATGGTGGGCGATCGCTTTGGCGGTTAAGGATTTACCAGTTCCTTGAATTCCCACTAACATTAAGCCACGGGGGTAAGGTAAACCATATTGTCGGGCTTTTTCGCTAAACGAACCACCGCGCCGAATTAACCAATCTTTGAGATTATCTAACCCCCCAATATCAGTAATTTCTTCAGTGGCGGGATAAAAATCGAGGATTTGGGTTTGGCGGATAGTTTGCCGCTTTTCGGCCAAAACTAAATCTACATCTTCTGGTTGTAATTGTCCATGAGTGGCAATTCCTCTTGCTAATACTCGGCGGATTCTTTCTAAGGATAACCCTTGACAAGATCGCACCAAATCATCCAAAAATTTACCACCTGGTGGGTTGCCGGTGGCTTGTAGTAACCGTTCTACTTCGGTTTTGATTTCCGGGGCGTTGGGTAAGGGAAACTCAACCACTGTCAGCACTTCCATTAAGTCATCGGGAATGGCGACGCGGGGAGACAATAAAACAATATTTTTGGGTTGGGACTTCAACAGTCGGGCTAAGTTACGGAGTTTGCGAGAAATAGCCACATCATCTAAAAAGCGATGATAATCTCGCAAAATCAAGACGGCAGGTGCAGTAGGTGCTAATTTTTCTATAAATTCTAAAGCCTGGAGGGGGTTGCGTTTACCAAATCCCGCATCATTGGGATTTCCTTGATAACCGTCCACAAAATCCCAAGTATATACGGGACGACTACCCTGATTGGTCGCCTCTTCTCGAATTGCCGCTTCTACCCGTTCTTCTTCATAGGTGGGAATATAAATTAGGGGGTAACGGGCCCGAAGTAATAATTTAAATTCATCACGAAAATTCATAATTATGGAGTATGACTAACACACCTTGCTGCACTATAGCAGGAGTTAGATCAATTAGCTCACAGGAAACAGGTGAGAGTATCTGCTACACGGCACTCCGCACTCCGCACTCCGCACTGACTTACTTTCTTACAGGTGTTTGAGATAAAATCTGGGTAAATTGATGCCAAATATCTTGGGGAGTAATACCGAAACCAAAGTATAATAAAACGACGATTGCACCACAGGTAAAGGCCGTTTTAATAGTGGTTTTAATTAATTTCCAGAGAATGATAAAAACTATCCAAGCGACTATTAAGGTAATAATCATAGGTTAAAGACATAGAGAAATTGGTAATAGGTACTGAGTTTTTTCGTTAATTAAACAACAAAATCAGGACAATAAACTATTCTGGGAAAAAATGGCAACCTTACTGGGCTAGATGCTTCTAATATATTGGTACAGTGTAACTTTTACAGCATATACAAACTAGCTAGAAGCATGAACTACGAAATAGCACGGAAACTACTGATAGACCAAACAACAGGCGCAGATAATCCTGATACTTTGTTAAATCGTCTACAGCAGGGTAAACCTCCTGTTCCTGGTCAAGTTACTTCTATCTTGTTAGCTTTAAAGGTGGTGTTTGAAGCTTTGAAAGCATCACCTACCCTGGATAGAGAACTGGTTTTTGCTTTATATCAGTTAGCTATGAAGGGGCAAAAGTTTTTTGCCGCAGGAAGAAAAGCAGGTGTGGAGTGGCCACCTCTGCTAAATGAAGATTTAATGCGGATTTCCCTAGCGGCTGAAAGTATTTTTTCTGGTACGTGGAAAGCTTTATGAAAACTTCTTCACTCTTGCCTCTTGCCTCTTGCCTCTTGCCTTGCTATTAACTTAACGGTTTCTTAATTCTGTTTCTAATTTATTCACGTCGGCTTTGAGTAGGACGGTGATTTTACCTGTGATGGCTTTACCCTGTTTGGGTTGGGCAATTTCTACCCAATATGCAAAGCGATCGCCCATTCGCAATTCTCCCTGTAAGGCTTCCCGAATCGGTGTTTTTGCTAATCTGGCTGTGTTAATTGCACTCTGGTTAGGATATTGATACACAATTTGAGCATCATTATAATCTTGATACACATCTAAACTATAAATTACTCGTAAAGATTCTTCTAATCGGGGTATTGTGACGCCATTGACAGCATCAAACATGGTCATGCGTTCGGTACGAATTGTACTGCGGTCTTTGGTAAATGTCACTCTACCGGGTGGTAATACGGAGTCCTGAAAGGTGAATCTTTGTGCTGCTGTATCACTTTTACTAACAAATAATTTTTCTCCTTGTCTGGGTCTAAGGGTAGGATGGGCTTGAATCCAGGTAGTTACATCCTCTGTGGTGTCTCCAGGTAAGGCGTTAGCAGCAGAATTTAATAGTATTTCTGCTGATAGTAAAGGTATAAAAGACAAAGGTAAAATCAATAAAGAAGGCAGGAGGCCATTTTTGTCACGGGGATTTATACCAGATTCTTTGAATAACTTCAGTAAAGATTGTTTGCTCATTTTTTTAGTTATACATCGCTACTTTAATGACTTGACGCGCCTTCATATCCATGAATACCTGTTCTAGATCATGTAAAGGTCGCTGTTCACTAATGAGTAAGTCAAAAGGAATTGTACCACTAGCGATGAGTGATAAAGCTGCTTTTACATATTCTGGTGTATTGTGAAATACGCCTTTGAGGGTAAGTTCACTATAATGTAGTTGTTCGGTGTTGACGGTAATGATGGTATCTTTTGGACAACCTCCAAATAAATTGATTGTTGCACCAGGACGACCGCAAGCGATCGCTGTTTCCCAAGCACTGGGTACACCTGTCGCTTCTATCACTACATCCGCACCCCACCCATCGGTTAATTCTTTAACTATATGAGGAATATCCGTAACTTGATGATAGTTAAAAGTCTTAGCTGCACCTAGTTTTCGCCCAATTTCTAACCGTTGGTTATTCCCACCCCAAAGAATAACTTCAGTCTTTTGACTTAATACCGCAACAAACATTAAGCCAATTGCCCCATCACCTAAAACCACTACTCGATCCTGGGGTTTGACACCGCCACGGGCGACACCATGCAAAACACAAGCCAGGGGTTCAGTCATGGCGGCTAAAGCGAATGAAAGATGATCGGGAACTGGTAACAAATTATGCTGGACAATGGGTGCAGGAATTTTCATGTATTCCGCAAATGTGCCATTATTCCATGTTAAATGGGGACATAAAGAATATTCTCGGCGTTGACAAAAGAAACATTTCATGCAGGGGGCAGAATTATTGGCCACCACGCGATCGCCCACCCGCCAATTAGTCACCCCACTACCAACAGCGACAATTCGTCCTGCACCTTCATGACCAAACAGTGTAGGTGGTGTCAACATTTTCGCATGGCCACCACGTCGCCACACCTTCAAATCTGTACCACAAGTGGTGGCCGCTTCCACCTGAATCACCACCTCCCCAGTTTGGGGGGTGGGATCGGCAACTTGTTCCAGACGTAAATCCTCTTGTCCGTAGAGTAATGCTGCTAACAAAGCGTTTCACCTCAAAAAGAAGTAAGGGCGCAGTGTTTGCACCCAGGAGTAAGGTTTACACCATAGTATCAGAATTAATTAAACAGAGTTTAATACCATCTGGACTTACACAAAACCTACTTCAAATACTGTCATTGCAATCTAAGGAAGCAATCTCAAACCCCTACATTTTGTTAAAATGCGTAAGTCCTAACCATATTAAATGGCAACAGGATATATTTTGTATTTAAAATTAGCAATGATCACGGAACAATCTAAGAACTTAAAGCAGTTTGAGGTAAAACTTCTTCATTACGGGTTTCTAAGTTAGATTTAGATACACCATCTACAGTTAATACGGGTACTTCCTGTCTACAGGAAAGACAAAACCAATAAACTTGATTATGGCGGACATGGCGCAGAATTGAACCACCACAGCATGGGCAATTATTGACTATGATACTCATACTAATGTCCTCCTTGGAAAAAATTAAACACAAATAATGTTAGAAGTGATCTAAGCATTACTTTTAAACAATTCAAAATTCTAGATTTATGGTTGATAGGATAGCATTCATTTTTTCTAGTCTTTTATTCACAATTCGCACTTCTCCAGCTTGAAGAAATTAATGAATAAAAAACCATCAACAAATGCTAAATTAACCAGATTTTAAGATATTTCTACAAACTGGGTTGCTATCAAAATAATCAAATCCTGTGGGATTATTACTAAACTATAAACCAGTATAGATCCTGTTCATCTATCTTAGGGATCATTACTATATATTTTTTATGAGATAATTACTTTACCTTTATTTTACCTTCACTTTAATAATTAACTCATGAAAATAGCTACTTGGAACGTTAATTCTGTTCGTACACGTTTAGAACAGGTTATAAATTGGTTAAGAGAAAATCCTGTTGATGTTTTGTGTTTACAAGAAACCAAAGTCATAGATCAGGACTTTCCCACTATGCCCTTTAAAGAATTAGGTTATTATCCGTATATTTCCGGGCAAAAATCCTATAATGGCGTAGCTTTGATTAGCTGCCAACCTTTGACAGATGTAACTATGGGTTTTAACCCTATTTTACCAGACCTATCATCAGTATGGGATGAACAAAAACGAGTCATTTCTGGTGTCTTAGAGGGAATTAGAATTGTTAATCTTTATGTTCCTAATGGTTCATCTATTGGCAGCGAAAAATATGAATATAAGTTAGCCTGGTTAAAAATACTGAAAGAGTATTTACGGATATCACTATTATCAAATCGTGATATTTCTATGTGTGGGGATTTTAATATTGCCCTAGAAGATATAGATATTAATGATAAAGTCAAGATAGATAATCATATCATGGCTTCAGAATTAGAACGCCAAGCTTTACGGGATGTTCTCAGTTTAGGTTTTGCAGATACTTTTCGCAAATTTCACACAGAAGGGGAAAATTATAGTTGGTGGGATTATCGAACTGCTGCTTTTAAGCGTAATTTAGGATGGCGTATAGATCATCATTATCTTACACCAACTTTATACGAACGCGCTCAAAATTGCATCATTGATGTTGCACCCCGAAAGTTAGTTCAACCCAGTGATCATACTCCAGTCATTGTAGAATTTTAGTAATTTTTTTAGTATACTCAAAATAGGTAAAATCTAGGCTTTTTGATTATACAAACAATAACTCCAAAGCCTCTACCCGTCGCCGGGAGAGGTTTATCACAGGAATTCCATTTTTGGTCAAATCATGAATAGTTTGCAAAGTCAATAGAAACAGTCAAAGATAATGCCTGAATAGTAATGTTACATTTACCCCATCTATACACCTTGACACAAACAGAAAATCTATCTACCCAGTGGGAAAAGGAGTTACAATTTATAGTGGCAGGAGTTGCTGCTAAAATTGGTGAAGCTTTTTTTCAGGCTTGCGCTCATTATCTATCTCAATCTCTCCAGGTGAAATATGGATTGATTGCAGAGTTTATTAATGATGAACAACCAAAAGCTAGGGTTTTAGCCTTTTGGACAGGGGAAGACTTTGGGAATAATTTTGAGTATGATCTCGCAGGAACTCCTTGTGGTGTAGTTTATGAGGAAAATCTTCGGATTTATCCCCACTTTATTCAACAGCTTTTTCCTCATGATCAAGATTTAGTTTTCTTGCAAGCACAAAGTTATCTTGGTATAGCTATTTTAGATATTCATGGTCATCCCATTGGACATATAGCAGCCTTGCATACACAACCATTGGAAAAAAGCAGTTATGAACATGAAGAAGCTATTTTGAAAATTTTTGCGGCTCGTTCAGCAGCAGAAATAGAGCGAATGTTAGCTGAACGAAAACTCAAGGAGCAAAATATTTATTTAGCAGCAACTTTGCAAAAATTACAGCAAACCCAAGCACAATTAATTCAATCGGAGAAAATGTCTAGTTTGGGAAATCTTGTGGCGGGAATTGCTCATGAAATAAATAATCCCATTGGGTTTATCTATAGTAATATTGATCATACTAAAGAATATGTAGATACTTTTGTAAAAGTAATTACAGCCTATCAGGAAAAATATCCTGATAGTTCTCAATTACTCGAAGAAATAGTTAGCATTAGTGAATTAGAATATTTCAAATATGATATTTATAAAATCCTCAACTCGATGCAATCAGGAAGCGATCGCATTCGTGATATTGTTCTCAGACTCCGTAATTTTTCTCGGTTTCATGAATCTGATCAAAAATTTGTAGATTTACACCAAGGCTTAAATAATACTTTATTAATTCTTAAACATCGAATATATCATCATCCAGGGCTGTTTCATTCTAAAATCTGACATTTTATGTATTTACGACAATGCGTCATTTTAGGCTTCAGGAATTCCATCTCACAATGGCTGAAAACACCTAAATTCGTTGCTTAAATCTAGAATGAAATAACCCTGTATCATCATCAGATTCAGATAGTTAAGGAATATGGAAAAATACCCCAAGTTCATTGTTATCCTAGTCAACTAAATCAGGTATTTTTGAATATTATTAATAATGCTATTGATTCTATCAAACCCTCTGAGAAAACCGCATCAAAACCACGAATTCATATTACTACAGAACCTATTCCTGACCAAAATGCAGTGAGAATTTCAATTACAGATAATGGTCTTGGTATGGATCAAGAAACTTTATTGCAAATCTTTGACCCCTTTTTTACTACTAAACCGGTGGGTTCAGGAACTGGTTTAGGACTGGCTATTAGTTATCAAATCATTGTTGAACAACATCATGGTAACTTAAACTGTGTTTCTTCTCTTGGAGAATACACAAAATTTATCATAGAAATACCTACTAAAGCAGTGCAGAATAAACATTAAGTAGGCGAACATAAAAATTTAAAGGTATGTAAAGAAAAGTAAAATCTCTCAAAACTTCTTCACTCTTGCCTCTTGCCTCTTGCCTCTTGCCTTCTGCTATAACTGCTTAAGATCAGTCAATTCATGATGTATAAATTCAAAAATCCCGCCAACATATACAAATGTTGAACGGGATCAAAAATTATATAAAATGGAGCTTATGGGAGTTGAACCCATGTCCAAATTGGGTATTAACCCTCCACTCGTTCACAGGTTTAGCCTTTCTGACCCTCAAGGCGGGAATCGTTCATTGTCCCGAACGTAGGATGCTCTGATTTAGTCTTAGCCATCAAGCCAACCAGAGAACGCTTGCTGGAGCATCCGTTGGGGTTAGGTCTCTAGTCCTTAACGGAGTCAAACCAGAGACGCTCGGACCTGTAAGAGGCTATTAGGCAGCTACTAGGGCTTCCTTACGAGCAAATTTTACGATATTGTTCGCATTTACTTTTTTTTCGAGTCTTTGATTTCCGAGAGATGACTCGCTCTCGACCTGAATCACAGAGCAGCGTTCGCCAACCTGTCGAAACCGTTAAAGCCCCATGTAATACCTACATTATAATACAGAATTTTCCCAATTGACAATTATAGTGAATAAGTTATTTACTGGACTTACGCAAAACCTACTTCAAATACTGTGATTGCGACGTAAGGAAGCAATCTCAACCTCCTACATTTCATTAAAATGCGTAATTCCTAATTTAGTCAGGGAATAATAAACCATATTTATCTTTACTCTTGCCTCTTGTATGGGCGAACAGACGTTCGCCCCTACTACCTACTATTTATTGGCTATAGCTTGATGTAAACGGGCTGTATCTAAACCAATCTGATTGAGTAATAACCAAGATTGAATTAAATCTGGTCCATGAACATCTCCTGTTAATGCGGCTCTGAGCGATCGCATGACTAAGCCTTTTTTCACATTTTCTGATTTCACAACCTGCTTAATAATACCTTGGGCGCTATCTGCTGATAACTCTGGCTGACTTTCCAAAGCTGTGATAATTGCTTGCAGGACAGTCTTCACCCCCTCTTGCTGTAGCTGTTGACTGCCTTCCTCACTCAATTCTACCCCTGGGGTAAAAAATACTTTGGTCATGTCTACGGCATCCACCAACCGAGTTAAACTAGCGGCAATTAAACCTGTTAGCTGTTCTAACCAGGGGCGTTCTCTACCCTCGGTAAACTGATAACCGGCTTTTTCCCAGTAAGGAATTAGCAAATCTGTCAGCTTATCAACTGCCATACTATGCAGGTATTGACTATTCAACCAATCCAATTTATCCCAGTCAAATTTAGCACCAGCTTTATTTACCCGTTCAAAGCCAAAATCCTTAGCGGCTGAATCTAAATTGAATATTTCCTGAGTAGAATCCACAGGAGACCAACCCAGCAAGGTCATATAATTAACTAAACCTTCCGCAGTAAAGCCCATTTCTTGAAAGTCACAAATGGAAGTTACACCATCACGCTTGGATAATTTCCGACCTTCTTGATTCAAAATTAAAGGTGTATGGGCAAATTCGGGAATTTTCGCGCCGAAAGCTTCATAGAGCAAAATTTGTTTAGCCGTATTGGCAATATGGTCTTCACCGCGAATGACATGACTAATTTGCATATCAATGTCATCCACTACTACCACAAA